>CAVCCB010000047.1:0-14558 GCA_963600595.1 Subdoligranulum sp. APC924/74
GCAGAGTGGTGAGTCTGATACACAAATACCTTCGAAGCGGCGTAATGAACAAAGGGTATCATACGTGAAGGGTGTGAAATACCTAGGCTACTCCTTCTATGTAAGCAAGGGCAAATGCCAACTTACGGTGCATCCGAAAGCCAAAGCCAAGATGAAAGCCAAGCTTAAAGAACTGACTTCACGAAGTAATGGCTGGGGATATGCCAAGAGAAAGCAGAAACTTGAAGAGTACATAAGAGGATGGGTCGGTTACTACCACCTGGCTAATATGAAGCGCTTGCTTATGGAAACTGACAGTTGGCTGCGGAGACGGATACGCATGTGTATATGGAAAGCATGGAAACTCCCGAAGACAAGGATAAAGAACCTCATAAAATGCGGCATCAACAAATATGATGCAAGAAGATGGGGATATGTCAAGGGATATTGGAGGGTTAGTGGCTCTCTGATAATGCACCTTGCTGCTTCATCGCAGAGGTTACGTGATGCGGGCTATCCAACGCTGATGGGTTCATATCTCGAATGGCACCCAAAATAGGAACCGCCGTATGCGGAACCGCATGTACGGTGGTGTGAGAGGTCGGTAAACACGAAAGTAGGAGATAAACACCTATGATTAGTGTTTACCTCCTACTCGATTCTATGTCTGTTTGAAAAGATCTTCGACCTGTATGGTTGAAACATGCTTTCACATATCTCCATCCTTGAAATACTCTTCGTAGGCCTTGATGATGTCGTTCCTATATTTCCACGTTTAGATGTGGGCTTGTTTGATTCTTCTGTTAATAATTCTAATAAAACCGTGCCAAATGGCGAAAATGTTTGCAAGATTGGAAAGAATGTGGTCTATAAATGGTCAAACGATGCCTGTAAGGAGGCTAAAAATGCTACAATCCAAACAAATAGCATAAAAATGGGCTACCAGATTTTCTCTGGCAGCCCTGTTAACGTTAGTATGTTATGAAAAATTTGAGAGAATTGAAACTTCACAGTCTCAGAATTGTTTTACTAAACATGATTTTATAGAGAAAGCATAGAAATTATCTTTTCAAGATGGCGGGAGACGGCTCGGAGGTCACTTGGTCGAGGCTCGTGTGCTGCATCGAGTCGACCGAGGCAGAGTCTCCCATTGCCACAGATGCACCCCGGGCTGCCTTGATGGTCTCCACGTTTCCAACATAGTCGGCATTGCTTTGGAACGGTACCTGCATGGCGTTGCCAAGGGTCAGGAAGATTGCCACTACGGCTGCAGCCTTGAAGAGCGGCTTTAGTCGCTCTGTTAGCGAATAGACCTTCGGCTTGCTTGCCTTTGCGTCTTCCTCGTCCTCTATCAAGGCCGTCATCCTCTGATCGAAATCCGCACCGAGAGTTCCGTTCTTCACCTCCCCTTGCTCGTAGGCAAAGAGTGGCTTGTAAGGCTCCAGGTCGGCAGGCAACTTGTCCTGGCTGAAGAATGTGCGGAGAATCTCCTCTTCCTCAAGAGTGGTCTCGCACTTCCAATAGCGGTCCAATAGTTGGATGATGTACTTATAGTCCATATCTGTCGAATTGTTGAAATCTTTGTCTTATGTTCTGTCGTGCCCTGAAGATGTTCACCTTGACTTGGTCTTCGGTGATGCCCATAATCGCTGCGATGTCCTTGTAGGGTTTCCCCTCGATGTCGCGCAGTTGCAGGCATGAGCGTTGCTTCTCGGGCAGTTTGTCAATGATTCTCTTTACGATGTCAAGCTTGTCTTGCTGTACCATTCGTTCGGAGGGGTTGGTGGTGTTGTCGGGTCTTTCCGTCTTCTCGTCTTCCAAAGAAGCGTTCTGGTTGTCCATCTTCTTCCGGTGGTCGAGCGAGAGGTTTCTTGCGACGGTGAGGCTGTATGCCTCTATGGAGTCCATTTGCTGCCATTTGTCGCGGGCGTTCCAAACCTTGATCAGTGTTTCCTGTACGATGTCTTCTGCTTCCTCCCTGTTAAGGGTGATGCGCATTGCCAGTCTGAAGAGCTTGTTCTTCAGTGGCAAAACATCGTTTCGGAAACTGATCTCTTTCATCCCTCTATTATCAATGACGACTGAGCTGCAATAAAGTTACAAGCCAGTCTCGTATTTAACAATTCTTTACTCTTC
Source organism: Subdoligranulum sp. APC924/74 (assembly GCA_963600595.1). Classification (GTDB taxonomy): domain Bacteria; phylum Bacteroidota; class Bacteroidia; order Bacteroidales; family Bacteroidaceae; genus Prevotella. Next base: position 2,116 of record CAVCCB010000047.1, read on the forward strand.
GTTCTTCACTTTATCACCGTTCCGTGCTTGCCATCGATGGCAGTGGCGAGAGTGATGATTACCTCCTTCACACCTGCGTCGATGGCTGCGAGTGCATTCTCCAACTTGGGAATCATGCCTCCAGCCACGGTGCCGTCTGCCTTGTATCTCTCAAAGTCAGCGTGGGTAATCACGGCAATCACGCTTTCGTCATCATCGGGATTGCTCAGCACGCCTTTCTTTTCAAAACTATAAATCAATGTCACGTCATAGTAGGGTGCCAGTGCTTTGGCTGTCTCGCTGGCTATGGTGTCGGCGTTGGTGTTGAGGATGTTGCCCTTGCCGTCATGGGTCAGGGGAGCCATCACGGGAGTAATGCCTTCGTTGATCAAGGTCTGGAGCATCTTGCCGTCGGCTCGTTCCACGTCTCCCACGAAACCGAAGTCGATGCCGTCCTTCAACGGACGCTTGTGGCTATGGATCACGTCAATGTCGGCACCGGTCAGTCCAAGGGCGTTCACACCGTTGGCCTGGAGCTTTGCCACCAGGTTCTTGTTGACCAAACCGCCATATACCATAGTCACCACCTCCAGCATGTCTGCGTCGGTGATACGCCTGCCGTTCACCATCTTGCTCTCGATGCCGAGGGCTGCCGCCACCTTGGTGGCACGTCTGCCGCCACCATGCACCAATACCTTCTTGCCGGGGATGGCGCCGAAATCCTTCAGGAGTTGTGCCAGTTGCTCGTTATCTTCCACGATGGCACCTCCCACCTTTACTACTGTTACTTTTTCCATAAAAAAATCGTACTTTTGCACATTTCTATACAAAAGTACGATTAATTTGGTGAATAATCGAAGAACGAGTTATTTCTTTTTATTCTTTAACTATTCCTATTTGCTGCAGCAGCTACCTTCCTTCTTGGCATCAGCCTTGCCTCCGCAGCATCCGCCTTCCTTCTTTGCCTCGGTCTTGCCACTGCAGCATCCGCCTTCCTTCTTTGCTTCTGTCTTGCCACTGCAGCAACCGCCCTTGGCAGCGTCGGCTTTCTTGGCGCAACCGCTGCAACCTGACTTCTTTACACTGTCGGTTACAATTGTAGCCTCGTAGCCAATCTTGGCAAATCCCTTGATGATGTTCTCAGGAGTGGTCTTGCTGGCATCGTACTGGATGGTGACCTTCTGTTCGGGCACGCTGGTGGAAATCTCCTTGATGCCCTTCTCGAAACGGAGGTTGCCCTTAATCTTGGTCTCGCAACTCTCACAGTGCATCTGTGGAAGAGTGGTGAATACTACTGTCTTGATGTCCTTGGCAAACATACTGATGGCAAAAAGCAACATTGCCATAACTGTCATGATCTTTTTCATAATTTTGTTCCTTTCTTTAATAAGATTAATTGTTAAACCGTTATATCATTAAAGTCTTCCGAAGTTGACACGAATGCCAATGTAACCCATGGCTCCGTTGATGGGACCCCATACCATGTTGGTGTCAAACTGGCTTCCCCAGGGGTTCATGGCATCCACCACGGGGGTCTTCTGCTTGTATCCCGTGAGGTTCTCTCCGCCGATATAGACTGAGAAGTGGCGGAACCAACGGGTAATCTGCGCACTCAACAAACCATAGGCTTTGAAGTTTTGGTCCCAGGAAGGCTCGCCGTTGGCGAGAGTGTAAGTCTGTGGCATTCTTCCTCCACCGTTCAACTGCATGGTGGCATCAAACTGCCAGAGTCCCAACGGAGTCTTGTAAGAGGCGGACACCAGTCCCTTGTACTTGCCGAGCAAGGGCTTGTCCATGCGGATGCCGTTATAGGTCTCCTTTACATAGTTGCGACGGTAGGCGGCGGTGAGAGTCATGCCCTTGAACAGAGGATAGGTGGCATCAATCTGGAACACATGAGAGTAGCTCTTGCCCTCCAGGTTGGAGATGTGTACCTCATGCACGTTGCTGTCGAAGTCGATGACCGCCTGGTTCTGGAAGTTGGTGTAGTAATACTCTGCATTCAACTTGAGTGTCTGGCCAAACAGAGGGATGTTCATCTGGCTGCTTACACCGTAGTTCCAAGCCTCTTCCTGCTTGAGGTTGTCGGCAATGATGAGCTTTCGGCTGCTTGCCAAGAGGTAATTGTTCTCGGCGAGTGCATGAACGGAACGATAGCCTTTGCCTGCTGACAGGCGGAAACCGATGATGTCGTTGGCTTGCCATTTCACATGGAAGCGTGGTGTGACGAAGTTGCCGTACAGATTGCTGTGGTCGGCACGGATGCCAGCCATCAGAATCAACTTGTCGTTGAGGTTGTAGGTGTATTGGGCATAAATGCCTGGCACAGTCTCTTTCTCGTTGGCACGTGTCTTTGTCGTCTCCTGGTTGTCGGTGAGCCGATATTGCTGTCCCAGATAGTCGTGGTTCAGACTCAAGCCTGCGGAGAGGTTGTGCTGCTTGTTGAAGTTGTGCTCGAACATGAGCGAGGCATATACGTTCTTTTCGTTCACATAGTAGGTCTTGTGTCCGTAGAGCGCATCTTCCTCGTGCATAGAGCCTGTTGCCATCAAGGCAATGTTGGTGCCATGTTCCTTGTTGAGGATGAATGCGTGCTTCATGTAAGCCTCGTAGCGGTTGGTCTTCACGTCTATTCCGTAGAGCTCCTGGCCTTCCATCTTCTTTTTCATCTCGTCGCTCATTTCGGCAAGTGTCTGGCCGCCACGGCGATGCTCGCTGATGAGCGAGATGCCGGCACGGAGCATGTAGTATTCCGACTTGTAGATCCAACGGTTCTGCAAGTTGTATTGCAGGATGTTGGGCATATCCTTGAAACCGTCCATGTTCATGTCGTTGGCACCCCATCTGTTCTCGTAATGGGTGAGCACCTCGGTGGTGAGCTTGTCGTTGAGGTGGACATTGCCCGAGGCATTGGCTTCCAACTTGCCGTCGGTGTCGCCATAGAGGTTGGCTTCCACACCGGGCACATCGTCTGCTTTCAGGTATTCCACGTTGATCTGTCCCGTGATGCTCTCATAACCTGTCTTGACGGTTGATGCCCCTTTGCTCACCTGGATACTTTTCATCCAGGGACCGGGCACATATCCCAGTGAGAAGGGGGCGGCTGCACCGCGGAAGTTGGGAAGGTTCTCGGTCATCATCTGGACATAAGTACCCGAAAGCCCCAGCAACTTGATTTGTCGGGCACCCGTGGCGGCATCGCTGTAGTTGACATCCACGGACGGGTTGGTCGTGAAGCTCTCGCCCAGATTGCAGCAGGCTGCCTTGAAAAGCTCGTCGCGATTGATCATGGAGCCATTGAGTACTCCCGACAATCGGCTTACGCCTGCTTTCCTGCTGACCACTGTCACTTCCTGCAAGTCTTGGTCTGCTATCGTGTCTGGCACTTCTTTCTTGGTTTCTGTGGCGGTTTGTGCAAACCCGGCAAGAGGCATCGCCAGAGCGATGCTAAATAAAAAATGTCTTGTGTTCATTGTAGTCTTGTCTTTTTGTTGTCCTTGAAAAATCTTTTTATCTTATTGGAGCGGTTGCTCATGGGCAATCGCTGTTGAGACAAGGGCGCAACACCCCCTTCCTATACATAGAAACAATGCATAGGACAAGGGCAATCAAAGAGTCAAGACACGAAGGATGTGAAGATATTGCCTTGGTGGCGGGCTGTAAGCCTCCTTGGGCAATATCCATCTGGCGGTTGCCTCTTCCTGGGGGAGGAGGCAGATAATGTGCCAGTTGTTGATGATGGCCACCAATGGCTGAAAGGCATGGAAGTCGAACGCCATGGGGTGCATCTGTGTGGTTGGGGAGAGCGACACCGTGGCAATGGTCATGCAACCGTTCGACGACTCTGTGTCATCGTCTCCCTGTGTAGCATTTCCCAATGTCATGGTTGTCTTTCCTGAGCATAAGCAATGACGAAACGTTACACCGCTCCCCATGACAAGAAGTGTCATGGTGAGTACAAATGTCAGTGCTATGTGTAACAGTTTCTTCATATTCGAGTGCAAAATAACGTAGTTATTGTGAATTGAGCAAACTTTTGTGAAATATTTAATATATTTTAGCAATAAGTTGCTCTTCTTTTACTTTTTGGACACCATGGATACTTGCGTCCAGTGTATCTTGTCATCGCTGTTTGTCGCCTTTGCCACTTGGGTGGCGGCCCACGTTCCTATTTTTTGTGACAAGAGATAATAGGCGGGATGGTCAGCGTCTGCCGACTCTGCGATTTTCTTTGCCAGGGCTACTTGCAGACGGCGAACCGTCTTGTCGAGCTGCTTGGCAGAGGGGGCTTCGAAGTATAACTTGAAGATGTCGGCGGTGAAATCTCCCATGGTGTAGGACTTGGCAGACTCCAGAGAGTTGGCATATTCCACCTTCTTGGACAGCTTTGCAATCTGGTCGGCGAAGAAGTCGGCGGTCTCTATGCTGGCATCCTGGGCGGGATCCAAGTCCTTGGTGATGGTCTTCTCGTTGAGCCACTGGCTGTCGAGGAGTTCCTTGGCTACCCAGGCGAATGCCTTTTTCTGCGAGTTGTAGTCCAGTACCTCATAGTTCTTGTTGCGTGAGCCGTTGAGTACATGGTTGAGCTTGACTCCACCCACATAGTAAAGGTTGTTCTTGACGAGGGTGCGATATTGTTCCACCAAAGCCTTGTATAGCTCTTTCTTCAGCCCGGTCTTCTCTTGCCCTTTCAGCCATTCGCTCATGTGCTTGAGTATATATTTCATGTTGCTGATGCCCATACTTCCAGCCCTCAGAGGTTCGTTGGAGATGTCGTAGTTCACTACCGTTGGGTCATAGAACGTTCCCCATTGCTGCTCGCCATAACGATACCTTGGGTCTCCCTCGTGCTCGTCGATGAACTTTGCCACAATCTTCCAGTCTTCCTCTGTATCAAGGGAAGGGTCAGTGGGGTAGTAGATGTACTTCAACAAGTTCTTGTCGTAGGGACCCAGGTTCGTGTAAGAGAGCGGAATGTCCTTGCGCCCCGGTGGGACGATGTAATTGTAGTAGATGTAGTCCATCGTAGAGGCACTGAGACCATTTTTCTTCACAAACTCGGGGTTGAGCAACTGGTCGATGGAGTAGGCTTGTGAGCCTGCCATGTTGTGGGCGAGACCCAATGTGTGTCCTATCTCGTGGTTGATGACGCATTGCAGGTGGTCGGCAAACATCTGCTCAGGCATCTTGCCTCCCCGGATTTCCTCGCAGGCTTGGGCTGTTTGTACATATCCCGTGCGGAGGGCGAAGTCGGCGATGGATCCCCATACATACACGTCGGCACAGTATAGCTCGCCAGTCCTGGGGTCTGACCAGGAGGGGCCTTGGGCACCACCGCGGTCGGTGGGGATGTAACGGATGCAGTTGTACTTGAGGTTGTCCTCGTCGAACTCTTCGTCGTTCTTGGGGTAGTCCTTGACGATGATGACATCCTTCAGTCCAAAACTCTCAAACACTTCATTCCATTCCAGAATACCCTTTTTCAAGGGCTCTTTCCAACTTTCGGGGAATTGGTCGTCTATATAATATGTAATGTGTCTGGTAGGCTCCACCACCTTTCCTTTCTTCCATACCTTCCAGTCCTTGGGCTGAATGTTCCAGCGTTCCACATACGAAACTTTTCCATAGAGGCTGCTTTTGCCAAGGTCGTATTGGTCCATGGTCTTGTCGAAGAGTCCGATGCGGCTGTCTGACAGACGTGGGCGCATCTTTTCCTCAGGCAAGAGGAGGGCACTTATCACCAGTTCCGATGAGCAGACGCTGTTTTTCAAGTCGTCGTTGCCCTTGGGCGTTGCATCAAACGACATGAGTGTCTTCACGCTGAAGTTGTCGTCGAAAGCCTTGACAGTTTCTATCCTGCTGAAGTTCTTGTTGTATTTCACCGTTGCCTTTCTGAACCATGGTGAGAAAGGAGAGAATACCTCGTCGGTGAGGAAAAGACGGGTCACGTCGATGGTTACCGACTTACTGCCATTGTCATAGAGAGGCAGGGCAGCCAAGAAGTAATCCTTGTTGTTGTCAGAGAGGGATTCCTGTTCGTTGGCGTTGCTTCCGTCGCCCACGATGTTGGAGGCTCTCTGCTTGAGATACACCTTGTCGCCCGACAGCTCAAAGTAGGTGAGCAGTACCTTGGGACGGGTGCCCACCTCGGCATATTTGTAATGAGTGGTGTTCTTGACGCATGCCGACATCAGGATGTCCCTGCCCAGGTAACTCTTGGGCAAGGTCATCAAGAGCGAGCTGCCCGCTGAACTGAATGAGGCGAACTCGCTCTTGGCGTTCACCTTTTGTCCGTTGGCGAAAGCCTCCGTCACGTCACTGATGTGTTGTGCCATGCCGGTGACGGGTGAGCTAAGGGCGAGGCCCATCGCAAGAAGATATGTATGATAGATGCTCATATTCTGTAGTTTGTTAATATCCGGGATTCTGAGAAAGATTGGGGTTGTTGTCGCGTGCCGTGGTGGAAATAGGCCAGAGCAACTCGTGCCCGTCCTCGCTGATGTTCATGTGCTCGGAGGCTGTGGGACGACTGCCTGTGGCTTCTCCCGTCTGGTAGGCTCGAAGTGCGAGTACTGCCTTCTTCCCGGCTTCTCCGCTGTTGAACCATCGGCGTAAGTCGTACCATCTGAAACCTTCTGCGATGAACTCCACTCTTCTTTCTTGCATGATGTGCGCAGTAAACTTGTTCTCGTCCTTGACGTCGGAAGTGGTGAGCGATGGCAGACCACGCTTGTTTCTCAGTTCGTTGAGGCGAGCCAATCCGTTGGGGTAGCCTTGTGCTTCGGCTGAGACAAGGTACATCTCGGCAATGCGAACCACAGGGTAGGGGTCGGCTCCGTTGTAACTGGGGAATTTGGTCACATCGTAAGTCTCGCTGCCTTGGTATTCGAGGTGTCTTACAGAACCAGCCTTTCGGGTATCTCCTTCCTCAAAGGCGTTCCAAAGTGACTTGTCAACGGGGAACTCATAACGTCCCAGGTCGCCATCACCGGCTGCGCCATCTCCATATTCGGTATTGTAGTTGTTCACCAGGTTGGAACGGAGAAACCAGCCGGGACTGCCACTGTCGGAGGAGTTGTTCTCCCATGCGAGAATCACTTCCTTGCTGGTCTTCTTGTGGAAGATGTCCTCGAAGTCATCGGCAAGGGTAAACCTTCCGTCGGCGATGACTTCTTCAGCCAACTTATAGGCGCGTGTCTTGTCTTGCACGCCCGAAGGAGCGATGAGGAGGATGCGTGCCAAGAGGGCCTTGGCGGCTATGTCGCTCGCATAATTGTTGGCGGAATATTCCGGGGCGTTCTCCACGGCGTATTCCAAGTCTTCTTTCATGAAGTTCCAGATGTCGGCTTCCGGTGCTCTGGTGCATCCTTCCGCTTCGTCGGAATTCTTGACCAAGGGAGCGTCACCCCAGAAGGTGACTACTCGCTGATACAACCAAGCCCTGATGAGGCGAGCCTGTGCCTCAGTCTCCTTGTCCTGTGTTGTTTGAGAGTCCTTGGCTTCCTCAAGATTGACAAGGTTGTTGGCGAGCTGGATGCGATAATAGAGCTGATTCCACCAACCGTTGATATTGTAGCTCGTTCCCGTGCAGGTGTTGTTGTCGATGTCGGTACACCAACTGCGACTGTTCAGGTTGTCGGCGGCAACGTCATCTTGTACGTTTTGCAGTCCCATGGAGAATTGCTGCGCTCCGTCATAGACACCCACCAAGAGCGACTGGTAGTCATCTTCTGTAAGTGTGGAGTTGGCGATGGCATCGGTGGGGTTGTAGTCCAGCTTGCAACTGGTCATTGCCAAACTGATGGCGATGGAGGATATGATGCTGATAACTTTCATAAGCAAACTTTCTGATTAGAATTGAACATTGATACCAAACACGAATGAGCGCAGGCGTGGCACGGAGCCCATATCGTAGCCTCTGTATGTAGAGCGGTTGGGGAAGACGCATACCTCTGGATCGAAACCGTCATACGAGGTGAATGTGTAGAGGTTGGAGGCTGTGGTATAGACGCGCAGACGACTGATGCCTGCCTTCTGTGTAAATCCCCTTGGCAATGTGTAGCCCAGTGTGATGTTGCGGATACGTAGGAAATCTGCGTTCTCCAGATAGCGGGTCGTATAATCGAGCGTGTTGTTCTCGAAGGCTGTTCCCGAAGCGATGGCCCTTGGTACGCTGCTACTATGGTTGGTCTCTGTCCAGCGGTTATCCCATTCTTCTTTCAGAACGTTGTAACCATTGCTGTCGCCACCAAGGTTGCCCAGTCCGTTGTCGCTGGCTTTCCAACCGGCGTAGAGTTTGTTGCCCATGGAGTACTGCAGGTCAATCAACAGGTCGAAGCCGGCATAGCTGAAGGTGTTGCTCACAGAGCCATAGATCTTGGGGAATGGTGAGCCGCTGACGACACGGTCGTCGTCATTGATGACTCCGTCGCCGTTCTTGTCGTAGTATTTCACGTCGCCGGGTCTGATGCCGTTGTCCCAAAGTGTTTGTCCGTTCTTCTGTGCCAGGATTTCTTCCTTGCTTTGGTAAATGCCTTCTTCCTGAATGAGGTAGAAGGCTGCCATCGGTTCGCCCACCCGCAGTATGTTACAGTAGCCGGTCTCAATGTCGGCGTTGCCCTCGGCGAGGGCAGTCACCTTGTTCTTCACCCAACTGAGGTTGAACTGTGTGTCCCACTTGAAGGCCTTGGTCAAGTTGTGCGAGGTGATGGAGAAGTCGATGCCCGTATTGGTGATGCTTCCCACGTTGCTGGTCTGTGTGCTATATCCGCTCACGGAGTTGACGGAGTGGGAGAGCAGAAGGTCGCGCGTGTCCTTCTTGTACCAGTCGAAGGAGAGGTCAATGCGGTGGCAGAGCAAGGACAGGTCAAGACCTACTCCATACTGCAGTGTATTCTCCCAGGTGAGGTCTTCGTTGGGCTTGGAATCGGGCAGGCTGAGACCTGGGTCCTTATTGTAGTCGGCAGAGGCGTCGTAGGTGCTTTGGTAGGCATAGCTTCCGATACCTTCCTGGTTACCGGTAAGACCAACGCTTGCTCGCAACTTGACGTCGCTGATAGCCTTGCATCCTTTCGGGAACCACTGTTCGTTGCTGATTCTCCATCCTGCCGATGCCGCGGGGAAATAGCCCACTCGGTTGCTCTTGCTGAACTTGGAGCTGGCATCGCTTCGGATGGAAAGTTCCAACAGGTATTTGTCGCTGTAGTTGAGGTTGAAACGACTGAACAGACTTTGCAGGGCATATTCCTCTACACTTGACGAACCGCCGTTGATCTCACCTGCCGACACCAAGTATTTCAAGGATGGCGATAGGAAATTGATGCCGCTCACATAGGCATTGTCCAACTTCGTCTTCTGGTAGCTGTATCCTGCCAAGGCGTTGAACTTCAAATCACCCCACAGGTGCTGGTAGGTCAGAGTGTGTTCAATCAACTGGGTGAACGAAAAGCCACGATAATCGCTTGCCTCTCCCTTGGATGTCTCTCCCTGGATGGAGTTAACGGGGAAGTAGCCGTATTCGTGCAATACATTGTAGTCGCCGTTCACACCGATATGATAGTCGAGCCCTGGCAAAAGGTTGAGATTTCCCTTGAGGTTGAGGATGACACGATATTTCTTGGTGCTTTGCTCCTGGTTCTCGGTCAGGTTGACTGGGTTGTAGAGTGAAGCGTTCACCTTGTTGTACGAACCGTCTGTGGCGTAGATGGAATAGTCGGGCGAAGCCTTTAGGGCGTTGCCCCAAGGTGAGTAGATGTTTCCGTCGCCTGTAGATCTGCGGTTATCTGAGTAGCTCAGGGCAATGTTCGAACTGATGCTGATGCGCTTGTTCAACTTATGGGTGAGGTTGCTGCGCAGGTTGTAGCGATGATAGTTGGTGTTCACGATGACACCATCCTGGTCGTAGTAACCGCCGGAAAGATAGAACTGTGTGCGGTCGCTTCCTCCCGATACGGTCAACTGGTGACTGGTCTGGATGGCACTGCGAGTGATGGCATCCAACCAGTTGGTGTTGGCTCCTGCGTTGGCTGCAGTGACGTGCTGCTTGTAGGTGGCATCGGCTGTGGTCAGACCGTATGAGTTGTTATAGTTGTCGATAGCCTCGTTGCGTGCTGCTATCAAATTGTTGGCATCCAGTAATTCTAGATTCTTCCAGAAGTCTTGCACGCCAATGTAGCTGTCCCAAGTAATGCGTGTCTTTCCTTTGTTGCCGTGCTTGGTGGTGATCAATACCACACCGTTGCTGGCACGGGAGCCATAAAGGGCTGATGCCGAAGCATCCTTCAATACTTCCACGCTCTCAATGTCGTTGGGGTTGATGTCGGCGATACCGCTCAAGGAATTACCCTGGTAACCACCTTTCTGGGAAAGGTCTTGTGAGAGGACGGGCAGGCCATCGACTACATAAAGTGGTTCGTTGCCTGCAGAGATGCTGCTGGTGCCTCGGATGTTGATGCTGATGGCTCCTCCTGGTGCGCCTGTGGATTGTGTGACCGACACGCCTGCCATTTTTCCTTCCAAGGCTTGTTCCAAGGAGGTAATGGGCGATTCTGAGATGGTGGAGCTGCTGACGCGCGAGATACTTCCTGTGAGGTCGCGGCGCTGTTGAGTACCGTAAGCCACAACTACGACATCATCCACGGTCTTGGCATCATCTGTCAAGCGAATCTGTAAGTTCTCCTTGGCCGTGACGGTGGTCGTGAGTTTACCGAGATAAGAGATGGTGAGGCGTTCGCCTTTGTTGGCATTGATGGAGAAGTCGCCGTCAATGCCCGTCACGGTTGCCACCTTGGTATTCTTGATGATGACGGAGGCACCGACGATGGGTTCGCCGGTCTCTGCATCGGTAACTGTACCTTTGATGTTTGTTCTCTGTGCTACTGCGGTGGTAGACAACAGCGAAAGTGCAATGAATGTATAGAATGCTTTATTCATGGGCGGTCTCTGATTATGAATGTCAAAGCTAAATAGCTCAACGCTCGTGTTCGTAGGTATGCAAAACCCTTGTAGAGGCATTTTTGCCTCTACAAATAAAGTTTGCGGATGTATGAATAATGAATCTTTGTTGAGAGAGGATTAATAAACTTCCTCTACATCATTGTATTTGATAGCCTGGAAGTCCTTTACAATCTTCTCTTTGCTGGTCTTGGTCTTGTCGTAGGCTATCGCCACTTCTTTTGTCTCGATGTTGATGGCGACATCCTTCACGCCAGCATCTGCTGTCAAAGCCTTCTTCACCTTTCCGGCACAACCGCCGCACTTAATCTGTGGTGCCTTGTAGGTTGTGTATTCTACGTTACTGTCGGACGGGAAGTAGAGTTGTGAGGAATATTCAATGGAATGGAAAGCATCCTTCAGTGCATCCACGCTTGTCTTGGATGCATCGTAGGCTACTTTGACAGACTTTGTGGGGAGGTCGATGTCCACGGAGCTTACACCATCTACGGCACCAATGGCGTTCCTCACCTTGTTGGCGCAACCGCCGCATCGCATGGCTGCGGCCTTGAAGTAAGCTACGTTCTCACCCTCTGTGGCAACGGATGCCGCTGGCTTTGCGGCTGCTTTACCACTACAAGCACACTGTGCGTTACCTGAAACAACAGCAGTAAACAGAACTGCCGTAATAAGCAATAGTCTTTTCTTCATAATACCCTCTCTTTATGTAAATTTAAACAATATTAATTTTCGTGTGCAAAGGTACAACCTTTTTTGCAACCTTTTCATCGCTTCATGATGTTATTCTGAATCCCACGATTGTGGTATTTCTGTATGTTATCGTTTGCAAAGGTAAGCAAAAAGATTGTAACTTTGCTACTGTGCTGGCAAAAAGTAATTAAATTACATAAAAACATGGGGATTTGTCTTTATTTGCGCATGGTATGCTTCGGATTGTAAACAACGGGCTTGTTTGGCATTCGTTTTGTGTTAAATTGTAATTTGGGCTTATTGCAGATAGGTATATCCGAAGAGTCCGTTACGGTAGGTGCCGAGGAACTCCTTGCCTTCATCGAGTGAGATCTTGCCTTCTTTCACGCTCTTGGTCACCCACTGCTCCAACTGGCGGACGAGCTTCTTGGGATTGTACTGCACATAGTCCAAAACTTCCTCCACTGTCTCGCCGTCGAAAATCTGGTCGATGCTGTACTTGCCGTCCTTCACCGAGATGTGGGCGGCGTTGGTGTCACCGAAGAGGTTGTGCATGTCGCCCAATATCTCCTGGTAGGCTCCCACGAGGAACACGCCGAGGTAGTAGGGCTCGCCCTTCTTTAGGGGATGGAGGGGAAGAACGTGTCCGATGTGTCCGTCGGTCACGAAGTTGGCTATCTTGCCGTCGCTGTCGCAGGTGATGTCCTGTAGGGTGGCGTTGCGCGTGGGGCACTCGTTGAGCCGCTGGATGGGCATGATGGGGAAAAGCTGGTCTATCGCCCAACTGTCGGGCAGGCTCTGGAAGAGCGAGAAGTTGCAGA
>CAVCCB010000048.1:0-14502 GCA_963600595.1 Subdoligranulum sp. APC924/74
TTACGCGGCCCCAAGAGAGGTCTGTGATGTGGATCAATCCGTCTACGCCACCAAGGTCAACGAATACACCGTAAGAAGTGATGTTCTTGACTGTACCCTCAAGAATTTGACCCTTTTCAAGCTTGCTGATGATTTCCTTACGCTGTTGTTCCAACTCCTGCTCGATGAGTGCCTTGTGTGAAACAACAACATTGCGGAACTCCTGGTTGATCTTTACAACCTTGAACTCCATTGTCTTGCCTACGAATACATCGTAGTCGCGTATAGGGTGAACGTCAATCTGGCTTCCTGGCAAGAAAGCCTCGATACCGAACACGTCAACAATCATACCACCCTTAGTGCGGCACTTGATGTAGCCCTGAATAATCTCCTCGTTCTCGAGAGCTGCATTAACACGCTCCCAAGACTTGCTCAGACGAGCCTTCTTGTGGGAGAGTACCAGCTGGCCCTTCACGTCCTCCTGGTTCTCTACGTAAACCTCTACTACGTCACCCACCTTCAGGTCGGGGTTGTAACGGAACTCAGAAGCGGGGATGATACCATCGCTCTTGTAGCCGATGTTTACGATTACCTCCTTCTTGTCTGCGGAGATTACAGTACCCTCTACTACCTGGTGCTCTGTCACCTTGTTGAGGGTCTCGTCATAGGCCTTCTCGAGGTCTGACTTGCTGACGTTTGCGTTTGCGCCATTCTCAAATTCTTCCCAATTGAAGTCATCCAATGGCTGTACGTTCTTAAAATTTGACATAAATAATTAATAAAATATTAAAACTAATAAAGTTAGACTTTATGTGAATTGTATAAATCGGGCGCAAAATTACTCATTTTCATTGAATTACTGATCTTTTTGGCCGATTTTCTTCATTCTTTATGAAATTTTAACCAAATTCCGGGCGTTATCTCGCCCAAATGGGCAATGTATTTAAATTATAGGTGGTACTTTCCTTGATATTTTCGCTGAGCCTTCATAGGTGCCCCATGGTAGGAGCCGCCGAAACCACCCTTTCCCCTGCTGTAGGTACGGGGAATGACACCGCCGCAGTAGTCGCTCCATCGAGAGCGGATGCGGTCCACGTAGTCAGCGGTCTCGTTGCCCCTCATGTAGCCGTACTTCACTACCCTGTCACAGTAATAGGCGGGTTGGGAGAGGCGCAACACATACTCTCTCACGTCGCCCCAGTTTTGTGGGTTGCCACCGTGCTTGCTGGTCAGGGCCATAGCGTCACGGATGTGGTAGAACCCGCCGTTGTAAGCAGCGAGGGCAAAGAGAATGCGTTGGGAAGGATCACCGATGTCGGCGAACTTCTGCTGGAGTTCGTTCATGTAGCGTGCCGCTGCAGCGATGTTGGGTTCGGGGTCATGAATCATCTCCATCGGAAGTCCCAGGTGGGAGGCGGTGGCGGGCATGATCTGCATCAGTCCGCGAGCTCCAGCCCAGGAGTGGGCGTTAGGGTCGAAGCAACTCTCTTGGTAGCATTGCGCCGCCATCAGGCGCCAGTCCATGCGTGCCGTTCCTGAATACATCTGGAAGTAGTGGTCATACTTGGAGATTACACCTTTGGAGCGGTTGAGGAAGGGAGAATAGACGTGGCGAGTAATGCTCCTGGAGGAGAGCAGGAAAGTCTCCTCCTTCTGCATTTTCGCTATCATGGCGGGATGGAACCATCGGTTGAGGGTGTCAGCGAGGCTCTTGTTGCCTCCTACCACTGCCCACTGTGTCTTGGTGCTGTCGGGTGTGACTCCGCAGAAGAGCAAGTCACCACATGTCGACTTCCTGGGCAAGGGCACGGCAATGACGTCACCCTGGCCCTTCTCAAGCTTGCTCACCATTTCTGCGGTGTCCTTGCACTCCTCCACGCGCAGTGATACGCCTATCTGCTGTGCGAACTTCTCGCAGAGCAGATACTGCAGACCCATGCCGTGCCCGTGGTAGTCATAATAAGTGGTGGGGCCATTGACGGTGAGCATGATAAGTTCGCCGTTCTCCATGATATCGCCCAAAGAGAAACCCTTCTGTTTGGACAGCGCTGAGTCTGACGCGGCGGCTTCCTCCGTCTCGCCGATGGGTGTGCCCCAAGGGGTAAGCTGCTGCTGCTCTTTCCTTGACGAACATCCTGTTGCTGTCAAAAGCGCAAATAACGCCAATAAATATACTTTCTTCATGATTCAGGGCACAAAATTACAAAAATACTTGCACATTCGGATGAAAAACACTAATTTTGCATCGTTTTTTAACGAAAAAGTAGAAATATGTTACGAATAGCAGTCCAATCAAAGGGTAGGCTCTTTGACGACACGATGAATCTTCTATCAGAGGCAGACATCAAGGTGAGTGCCTCGAAACGTACCCTTTTGGTACAGTCAAGCAACTTCCCCCTCGAGGTGCTTTATCTACGTGACGATGATATCCCGCAGAGCGTCGCCTCTGGTGTCGCAGACATCGGTATCGTGGGAGAGAACGAGTTCATGGAGCGCGGAGAGAACGCTCAGGTGATTGATCGCCTCGGCTTCAGCAAATGCCGTCTCAGTCTCGCCATCCCCAAGAAGGTGGACTATAAGGGGCTTGAGTGGTTCAACGGCAAGAAGATTGCTACCTCCTATCCCAATATTCTGCGCAATTTCTTGAAGAAGAACGACATCCACGCAGACGTGCATGTCATCACGGGCTCCGTGGAGATTAGTCCGGGCATCGGACTCGCTGACGGTATCTTTGACATCGTTAGCTCAGGTTCTACGCTTGTGAGCAACAACCTTGCCGAGGTGGAGGTGGTGATGAAGAGCGAGGCGCTTCTCATTGGTAATTGGAATATGGATGAGGAGAAGCACCAGATACTCAACGAGATGCTCTTCCGCTTCGAGGCAGTGCGCTCGGCGCAGGACAAGAAATATGTGATGATGAATGCCCCCAAGAATATGGTGGAGGCTATCACGCAGGTACTGCCCGGCATCAAGAGCCCAACGGTCATTCCGTTGGCGGATGACGAATGGTGTTCCATCCACACGGTGCTTGACGAGAAACGTTTTTGGGAAATTATCGGTAAGCTGAAAGAATTGGGCGCTCAGGGTATCCTCGTGACGCCTATTGAGAAGATGATACTGTAAGTCAATTTGTTATTAGAGTCTTATTAAATAGAAGTGGAATGAAGGTAATCAAGTATCCTGTAAAAGAAGAATGGGGCGAGATTGTGAAGCGCCCCCACCTGGACACCTCGCAACTCAATGCGGTGGTGAAGGGTGTGCTCGAAGATGTGAGAGAGAGTGGCGATGATGCCGTGAAGCGCTATGAGGAAAAGTTTGACCATGCCCGCTTGGAGTCCCTGACAGTCTCCGAAAAGGAGATGGAAGAGGCGGAGAAACTTGTCGCTCCCGAGTTGAAGGCTGCGTTACAGCTTGCCCATCATAATATTGCCGCATTCCACGAGAGCCAAAAATTTGAGGGACAGAGGGTGGAGACTATTCGGGGGGTCACCTGCTGGCAGAAAGGTGTTGCCATCGAGAAGGTAGGACTTTATATCCCTGGTGGCACTGCGCCCCTGTTCTCTACAGTACTGATGCTTGCCACGCCTGCCAGAATTGCCGGGTGCAAAGAGATCGTGCTCTGTACCCCTCCCAACCGAGAGGGTAAGGTAAATCCCGCCATCCTCATTGCGGCAAGAACAGCCGGTGTCAGCAAAATATTCAAGGCAGGAGGTGTACAGGCGATTGGAGCGATGGCTTACGGCACGGAGAGTGTGCCTAAGGTGTACAAGATTTTCGGACCGGGCAACCAGTATGTGATGGCCGCCAAACAACAGGTATCGCTGCATGACGTGGCGATAGATATGCCTGCAGGTCCATCGGAGGTGTGCGTCATTGCTGACGAGACCTGCACCCCTGCCTTCGTCGCCGCCGACCTGCTTTCCCAGGCTGAACACGGCATAGACTCACAGGTGTTTTTCATCACCACCTCCGAGCAGGTGCTGGTGGAAGTGAGCCGGCAGGTCGAGGAGCAGTTGGAACGCCTGCCACGTAAGGAAATGGCGCGGAAATCATTGGAAAACTCCAAGTTTATCCTTGTCCACTCTAAGGGGGAGGCGATGGAACTGAGCAACACCTATGCCCCCGAGCATCTCATCATTGCCACCAATGACTATGAGCAACTCGCTGAGATGGTGGTGAACGCCGGAAGTGTATTCTTGGGCAGCTATGCTTGTGAGAGTGCAGGAGACTATGCCAGTGGCACCAACCACACGCTGCCCACCCACGGCTATGCACTCGCCTACAATGGCGTGAACCTGGACAGCTACAACCGCAAGATTACCTTCCAACACCTCACAGAAGATGGTATTCGCGCCATTGGTAACGCAGTGGTGACCATGGCGGAGAACGAACATTTGGAAGCGCATGCCAATGCCATGCGACTGAGAGTGAAGGAGGTGAGCCTATGAGAAGCTTGGAGAAATTGTGCCGGAAGAACATTTGGAATCTGGCACCCTACAGTTGTGCACGTACAGAGTTCAGTGGAAGGAATGCACATGTGTTCCTTGATGCCAACGAGAATCCCTATAACGAGCCTTTCAACCGCTATCCCGACCCCTTGCAAAGGGAGCTGAAGAAGCAAATCAGTCTGGTGAAGGGCGTGCCCGAGAGACAGATCTTTCTGGGCAACGGCAGCGATGAGGCGATAGACTTGGTGTATAGGGTTTTTTGTCGGCCGAGCTTGGACAATGTGGTGGCGATTGCTCCGACCTATGGTATGTATGAGGTGTGTGCTGATATCAATGATGTGGAGTACCGTCCTGTGTTGCTTGATGATAATTTTCAAATCAAAGCGGAAGAGCTGCTCGCTGCTTGTGACGCCAATACAAAGGTGATATGGATCTGCAGCCCCAACAATCCCACGGGAAACCTCATAGCTCACCGCACCATCGCAGACGTGCTGAAGAACTTCGATGGTATCGTGGTAGTGGACGAGGCGTATAGTGACTTTGCCTGTGGTGTGAAGCCTTTCCGGTCTTATCTTGCCCAGTTCCCCAATCTTATAGTGCTGAACACGATGAGCAAGGCATGGGGATGTGCTGCCATAAGACTGGGCATGGCGTATGCCAGCGAGGAGATTATCGATATATTCAATAAGGTGAAATATCCCTACAATGTAAATCTGCTAACACAACAGCAGGCGCTGGAGGTAATGAACAACCGCTTCCAGGTGGACGAATGGGTGAAGAATATCCTGCAAGAACGCGGCAAGATGGTGGGAGCGTTCATGGACCTGCCCATCTGTGAGAAGGTTTACCCAACGGATGCAAACTTCTTCTTGGCAAAGATGACGGACGCCCCGGCAATCTACAATTACCTTGTGGAGCAGGGCATCATCGTGAGAAATCGCAATAGCGTGCAGCTCTGTGGCAATTGTCTTCGCATCACCATCGGAAAAAAGAGCGAGAATGTGGAACTGTTGGCGGCACTCAGACAGTATTAATACATCAAGGGAAAGTGTAAAAAACGTACCATACCAAAAATATACGCCCTAATTCCTTTATGGAGGATCCCTCCTTGGAATTAGGGCGTTTCTTTTTTGCCGCTTGCCCATGACAAGGGAAAGCTTGGCAAGACCTTATTTCTTGAATCCAAAGATACGCTTGAAGATTTTCTTTACCACGTTCTCTGATTTCTGAGGATTCACCACCGGTGGAAACTTGTGGCCTTGTTTCTCCTGCTGGCTTCCGTTGTTGCGCTGGGCTGGAGCCTGAGGCTTACCCTTGACTCCCTCAGCATAAGCATCATTGGGCTGCTGACGCCTGCTGTCGTTGTTGTTGCGGTTGCCCTTGGACTTTCTTGTTCCTCTTTCCTCATTATTGGCTGCGGGCTTTCGCTTGTTGTTGCGTTGCTTACGCTCGTTGTTGCCCTGTTTCTTCTCAGGAGTGTTGCCTTGTTGTTTCTCGGCATTGTCGCCTTTTTTCTGTTGCTTTTCGCCGTTGTTCCCTGTCTGTTGTCTTCTTTCTGCGCTGTTCCCTTGCTTCTTCTTCTTTTGTTGCTCGGTATTGTTTCCTGCTTGTTTCTGCAGTTTTTCGCCGTTGTTTTCTGTCTGTTGCTTTTGCTCCTCGCCGTTGCCGTTGTTGGGTTTGCGGTTGGCTTTCTCGGAACGGTTGGTGGGCTTGTTGGGCTTGCGTTTGTGGGCAGTCTGGTCACGGTCTTTCCTTCGGCGGCTCTTGGCGCTGTTGTTGCCTGATTTACGGGGCTTGTTCTGCTTGGTGTATGCAGGCCCTTCGGAGCATCCTTCGGGCAGAGGCATCTTCTCTACTTCCTTCTCCAGGAATTTCTCTATTTGCTGGAAATAGAAGATGTCTTCTTCGCTGACGAAGGTGATGGCCCTGCCGTCGCGGTCGGCGCGGGCTGTACGGCCGATACGGTGAACGTAGTCCTCGGTGTCATGGGGCACGTCGTAGTTGATGACCAGTGCGATATCGTCGATGTCGATGCCTCGTGCTACGATGTCGGTAGCCACGAGTACATCTATTTGGCCGCTCTTGAACTTAAACATGATGTCATCTCGCTCAGCCTGCTCCAGGTCAGAGTGCATCTCACCGCAGTTGATGTGTTTGCGTTGTAGCGAGCCTGCCACTTGCTTTACCTTCATCTTGCTGCCGCAGAAGATAATGACGCGCTTAAGATCACCAGCCTTGAAGATGTCCTTGATGATGTCCATCTTCTGTACCTCGTAGCACACATACGCCTCCTGCTTGATTTTCTCTGCAGGCTTGCTCACGGCGAGCTTGATCTCCACGGGGTTCTTGAGTAGCGTCTTGGCAAGTTCCTCTATCTTCTGGGGCATGGTGGCAGAGAACATAATGGTCTGGCATGTTTGGGGTAGTTTGGCGGCGATGGTCATGATGTCCTCTGAGAACCCCATGTCGAGCATGCGGTCTGCCTCGTCGAGAATGAAGAAGCTCACTTTACTTAGGTCTACATTGCCCAACGAGATGTGGGAGATGAGTCGGCCTGGGGTGGCGATTACCACATCGGTGCCCATGCGCAGGCTTTTAAGCTCTTGGTCGTAGCGGTTGCCGTCGTTGCCACCATATACAGCCACACTGCTTACGCCGTGCAGGTAATAGCTGAAGCCTTGCATTGCTTGGTCAATCTGCTGTGCCAGCTCGCGGGTGGGCGACATGATTACACAGTTGATGGCATCAGCAGGGTAGCCTCCGTCCTCCAGTTTGCTCAGTACGGGCAATAGATAGGCGGCTGTCTTTCCAGTTCCTGTCTGCGCGACGCCCAACACGTCGTTGCCACTCAATATCTCAGGGATACATTTTTCTTGTACGGGGGTGCAACTGTCGAAGCGCATGTCGTAGAGCGCATCAAGTACGTTGTCGTTTAAGTCTAATTCGTCGAAATACATTCTTTTTTAATTTTAATGTGTTTATAAATCACCTCGGCGCCTTGCGGTAGCAGAAGTACGCCACGATGGCGAAGATGAAGTTAGGTGCCCACGCTGCGAGCACTGGGGGGAAGTTTGCTTGAATAGCAAAGGTGGCGGAGACCGTCTGGAGCATGATGTAGCCAAAACTTAACGCCAGACCAATACCCAATGCCATTCCCATGCCTCCCTTGCGTTTCTTGGAGGAGAGGGAGAGACCGATAATGGTCAAGATGAATGAGGCGAAGGAGGCTGCGATGCGCTTGTGGTACTCCACCTGGTACTGCACCACGTTGCTAGAACCGCGGTCTATCTGCTTTGATATGTAAGATTTCAATTCAGGACTGGTGAAGGTCTCTTGTTGCCCCTTGGAGTAAATAAGATCGGTGGGCTCCATCATGATGAGGGTATCCTTCTCGCCGCCGCTGGTGATGTCCTCCTTCATACCCTGCAGTTTGCGCACTTTCCAACTCCTAATCTTCCAATGGTATTTGGAGTCGGAGATGGTGTCATACTGCACCTCCATGGCGGTGAGGTGGCTCACTAACTTTTTGTCTTGGAACTTGTCGAGGCAGAATCCGTAACCCTTCTTCAGGTTGTTGTCGTAGTGCTGCATATAGGCAATCACGCCCTTGTCCACCTGTATCTGCACGTTTTCAGCAGAGGTGTTCTTCTTCTTGTTTTTGTAGAGGTTCTCGAAGTTCATCCTGACCACTGTGCCGTGGGGGATGACATAGGCGGAGAGCGTGTAAGACAAGGCGGAGAGGAACACGCAGGTCATCATGTAGGGGCGCATGAGCCTCTTGAACGACACGCCTGCTGCCAAGATGGCGATAATCTCTGAATTGCCTGCCATCTTGGAGGTGAAGAAGATGACTGCAATAAACACGAACAATGCACTGAACAGGTTGGCGAAGTAGGGGATAAAGTTGGCGTAGTAGTCGAACACGATGGCACGCAAGGGCGCATGGTATTCGGAGAACTTTGCCAGGTTGTCATTCACGTCAAAGACAATGGAGATGGAGATGATGAGGGCGATGGCGAAGAAGTAGGTGCCCAAAAACTTCTTTATGATGTACCAATCCAGGCGCTTTACATACCTCAGTGGGTTGAGATACCTCAGTACCCGAAGGAAACGCAGCTTGTGCTCCGTCCACCTAAGTGCCTTGCCGGCAATGCGCAGGATAGCAAATAGCCATCCAAGGCGAGACTCTATAGCCTTGCCCGCACTGAGGCGCTTGCGATGTTTCCTGATGTATTTGAAATCTTTCATAATCTAATCCTAAATTCGTCTGCCGAGCTGGTCGATGACAGAGCGTTTCCATTCCACGAAGTCGCCCTGCTCGATGTGTTGGCGAGCATCGGTGACGAGCCTGAGGTAGAACGCCAGGTTGTGGATGCTGGCTATCTGCATGGCGAGCAGCTCTTGTGCCTTGAAGAGGTGGTGGAGGTATGCCTTGGTGGTGGTGCGGTCGATGTCGCAGCCATCGGGATCCACGGGACTGAAATCCATTTCCCATTTCTTGTTGCGCATGTTCATTGTTCCCTGATAGGTGAAGAGCATGGCGTTACGACCGTTGCGGGTGGGCATTACGCAGTCGAACATGTCTACACCGCGCTCTATCGCTTCGAGGATGTTCTGCGGCGTTCCTACACCCATGAGGTAGCGTGGCTTGTTTTTGGGGAGAAACTCGTTCACTACCTCTATCATCTCATACATCACCTCTGTGGGCTCTCCCACAGCAAGTCCGCCGATGGCGTTTCCGTCGGCTCCCTTGTCAGCGACGTACTTGGCAGCCTCCCTCCTCAGTTCGGGAAAAGTGCAGCCTTGTACGATGGGGAAGAGGCTCTGGCTGTGGCCGTAGAGCGGCTCGGTCTCGTTGAAACGTTTGAAGCAGCGGTCAAGCCATCGCTGGGTCATCTCCAGACTCTTTTTGGCGTATTGGTAGTCACTCTGTCCCGGAGGGCACTCGTCGAGTGCCATCATAATGTCGGCTCCGATAATGCGCTCCGTGTCCATCACGTTCTCGGGTGTGAAGATATGCTTGCTGCCGTCAATGTGCGAGCGGAACTCACAGCCTTCCTCTCTCAACTTTCTGATACCAGTTAGTGAGAATACCTGGAAACCACCGCTGTCGGTGAGAATGGGACGGTCCCATCCGTTGAAGCCGTGCAACCCACCTGCCGCCTTCAGCACTTCCAGTCCGGGACGCAGGTACAGGTGGTAGGTGTTGCCGAGGATAATCTGTGCCTTTACTTGCCGGCGCAGTTCCTCGAAATGAACTCCTTTCACCGTTCCCACTGTTCCCACGGGCATGAATATGGGGGTCTTGATCTGGCCGTGGTCAGTGGTGATGATGCCTGTGCGGGCGTCGCTCGCCTTATCTGTTACTTGTAACTCAAATTTCATTTCTCTTGGATTAAATGTTGCTTAAAGAATGTTACCAATAAAGTACGCGTGAAACTCATTCGTCATTCTTTTTTCCCTCCTCTTCCTTCTTCGCTTTTTCTTTCTCCTGTGCAATTGTGAAGTCGATAGGGGATTCCACCTTCTGCTTGGTAAGTGCGAACTTCCACACGTCAGTGACGTTCTCTACATAGTGAAAATCTACTCCCTTGCGGTACTCTTCGGGAATTTCCTCTATGTCTTTTTGGTTGTCTGCACACATCACGATGTCTGTGATTCCTGCTCGCTTGGCAGCCAGGATCTTCTCCTTGATGCCTCCCACGGGTAACACCTTGCCGCGAAGGGTGATTTCGCCCGTCATGGCGGTGTTTTTGCGTACCTTATATTGGGTTAGCGCCGAAGCGATGCTCGTGGCGATGGTGATGCCGGCAGAGGGACCGTCTTTGGGAGTTGCTCCCTCGGGGACATGGATGTGGATGTTCCAATTCTCGAACACGCGGTAGTCGACATCTAACAGGTCGGCGTGCGCCTTGACGTACTCCAGAGCGATCACTGCCGACTCCTTCATTACGTCTCCCAGATTTCCCGTCAGGGTCAGCTTGCCTGACTTTCCCTTGCTTAGCGAGGTCTCTATGAAGAGAATCTCGCCTCCTACGGATGTCCAGGCGAGACCCGTCACTACTCCGGCGTAGCTGTTGCCCTGGTAGATGTCGCGGTTGAAGGGCGGGTTGCCCAGCAACTCCTTCACTTCTGCGGGGGTGATGGTGTTATATTCCTGCTTCTCAGAGAAGGCGAATTTGTATGCCACTTTCCTGAAGAGCTTGTTGATTTGCTTCTCCAACTGTCTTACACCGCTCTCCCGTGTGTAGTGTTCGATGATTTCCTCCAGTGCGGCTTTGGATACCTTTACCTTGGCTCCAGCCTTGTCGAGCCCCGTGTTCTCCATCTCGCGGGGCAGGAGGTGACGCTTGGCTATCTCCATCTTCTCTTCGGTGATGTAGCCGCCCACCTCTATCATCTCCATCCTGTCGCGCAAGGCAGTGGGAATAGAACTGACATCGTTGGCGGTGGCGATGAACAGCACCTTCGAGAGGTCGTAGTCCACGTCAAGGAAATTGTCGTGGAAGGCGTTGTTCTGCTCTGGGTCGAGTACCTCGAGCAGGGCGGATGATGGGTCGCCGTTGTGGGTGTTGCTGGTCACCTTGTCTATTTCATCGAGGATGAATACGGGGTTGCTGCTCCCTGCCTTCTGGATGTTCTTGATGATACGGCCGGGCATGGCTCCTATATAAGTTCGCCTATGCCCGCGAATCTCAGCTTCGTCGTGCAGTCCGCCGAGGGATACTCTCACATATTTTCTGCCCATCGCTTCTGCGATGCTCTTGCCCAGGCTGGTCTTGCCCACTCCCGGAGGGCCGTAGAGACAGAGGATGGGACTCTTCATATCCTCGCGCAACGATCTTACTGCGAGGTATTCCAGAATACGCTCCTTCACTTTCTCCATACCGTAGTGCTCTTTGTCGAGCACTCGCTTGGCGTGCTTCAGGCTGAGGTCGTCCTTTGTGTATTCGTTCCATGGCAGATCCACGAGAGTCTGCAGATAGTTTACTTGGGTGGAGTAGTCAGGGCTCTGGGGATTGAGGGTGTCGAGCTTGGCATATTCTTTTTTGAACACCTCTTCTGTTGCCTCGTTCCATTTTTTCTCTTTTGCCTTGCTGAGCAGCTCCTTTTTCTCAGGATTGCTCTCTCCGCCCCCCAGCTCCTCCTTAATATTCTTGAGCTGCTGCTGCAGGAAGTACTCGCGTTGTTGCTCGTCAAGGTCTACGCGTGTTTTCTTTTGTATCTCTGATTGGATGCGCAACAGCTCCATCTGCTTGCGCTCCAGGTGCAGGGCGGTGAGCATTCGCTCCTCTAACGAGTCTTTCTCCAGCATCCTAATCTGTTCCTTCGGTTCGAAAGGCATGGTGCTGAACAGGTAGTGGGCGCGCATGATGGGGTCACTTAGAGCGTTGACTGCATATTCTGCTTCCGTCGGAATGTCTTCGCTGGAGCGGATGATTTCAATGGAACTTGAGTACAGTGACTCGGAGAGTACCTTGAAATTCATTGTGCTTTGCACGGACCAGTCTTCTTTCAGCCCTATGGCCTTGACTTGGTAGTAGGGGCTGGTACTTACCACTTCCTCGAGGCGGCACCTGCCAAGAGCTTGCACCACCACAGAGAAGGACTGGGCATTGTCAACTCCAGGCAACTCAATGACCCTGACCAACCGTGCGAAAACACCTATGGTGTAAAGGTCATCCATGCCAGGAAGATCCATCCTTTCGTCCTTTTGGGTGAACAGGCAGAACACGTTGTTCGGGTTCGCTTGCAGGTGATGTATCAAGCTCGCACTTCTTTCTCTGCTCACAAGGAGAGGAGCCAATACTGTAGGGAATATGACGGAGTTGCGCATGCAAATAGCGGGGTAGATTCCTCGTTTTCTCCGTGCAACTAACGACGTTGGGTCGCCTTCAAATTCGGCTATCATCTGGAATGGCGAATCTTGTCTCTTGTTCATTTCTATATAAAATCTCGTTTTGTCGTGCAAAGGTACTCTTTTTTCTTTGAAATTCCACCATTCCTACAGATATTTTAATACATTGGAAGTGTTTTTTCTGTAAAATGTATAAAATAAAAGGTTTCTTTTGCCGTTATATGTAAAAAAGACTACAGACAATTATGAATAGTTTTCGTTTCAAGAGATTTGAGATAAGACAAGACCGTAGCGCCATGAAGGTGGGCACGGATGGTGTATTGCTTGGAGCTTGGGCGGAGGGCGGTGCACGCATCCTTGATATCGGTGCGGGCACTGGACTCATTGCCTTGATGATGGCGCAGCGATTCCCGGCGGCTGAAGTGGATGGGGTCGACATTGACCGGGAGACGTGCGAAGAGGCGCGGGAGAATGTTCAGGCTAGTCCCTTTGCTGAAAGGGTAAAGATTTGTCATGCGAGACTGCAGGACTACCATGCTGAGCCCTACGATGCCATCGTAAGCAATCCTCCCTTCTTCGTGGGCAGTTTGAAAAATCCTGACGAAAGGCGCACTCTTGCCCGTCACTCAGATAGCCTTCCTTTCTCCGACTTGTTTTCCGGAGTGAAGCGCTTGCTGAAGCCTGGCGGAATATTTTCCGTCATCATTCCTGAGGAGGTAAAGGATGATTTCGTATCTGAGGGGTACGTGGCTGGTTTCCGCTTGGTTGGGACTTGTTCTGTGAGAACCGTAGCGAGAAAGCCTCCCAAGCGCTGCCTTTTGGCTTTCTGCCAGGACGGGAAACGTGCCTTTGTGTCAGAAGAAGGCATTCTGAACGCCGCTGGCGGACAACGTTCAGAATGGTACGCTAACTTGACAAGAGATTTTTATCTTTAGCTGCTTGTGAAGCTTTCCTGGCTTCCTCTAAATGTCAGATATTGAGCTTGCGCTGTACGAGCTTGCTCAAGGCTTCCACCTTTTTGCCCTGCTTGCTGATGTCATCGCGCACGGCGTTTATGTCGTTGAAGAACTCTGCGAATGCAGTCTGTATCATGTTGGGCTTTCGGGCGTTCTTGTCAGCATTGGTGGGAACCACGACCTTGATACCTTTCTCCTCCAGGTGTACGTCTATCTCGGCTCCAGTCATCACAGGATCACCATCGTAGTGGATTACTCCAGGCTTGTTGCGGGTGATGTGCAGCTTCTTGCACCTGAAACTCTTGATTTTTGAGTTTTTGTCCAGTGTCTTGTTGAACATGTCAAAACTCACCTGGGGGGCTTCAAGCACATCGAAGGGTTCCATGATGACCACATCCATCAGTCCATCGCTCATAGAAGCCTGCGGAGCAATGTAGGCGTTGTTGCCGTATTGTGAGGCGTTGGCACAAGAGATGAGAAATGCCTTGTATTGCTTTGTGCCAGTTTCATCCTCCAAGGTATAGGTCTCGGGCTTGTATTTCAGTCCCTCTCGCAGAATGTTCTCCGCATAGCTGATAGGACCGCGCTTGCCGCTCTCGGCAAACTTCATGCTGACGAATGCGTCGAAGCCCATTCCGCAGGTACAGAAGAATGGATAGCCATTGATGACACCGTAGTCCAGCTCGTGCACCTCACACTGATTGATGACCTCCACACTCTTCTTGAGGTTCATGGGGAGGAGGAGGTGGCGCGCCAGACCATTTCCCGATCCGCAAGGCAGGATGCCCAGCGCCGTATCGGAATGGACGATGGAACGGGCTATCTCATTGACGGTACCGTCGCCGCCCACTGCCACAACGATGTCTACGTGCCTGTCCTTCGCTTCGCTCGCAATCTCCGAGGCGTGTCCTGCCCTTTCAGTCATCCTTATCTCATAATCGAAAAGCTCCTTGTCCAGTGTAGATTCTATCAGGTTGGGGATGGCTTCCTTGCTGCCCGTTCCTGAAATAGGATTCATTATAAAAACTATTTTCTTCTTCATTAGTGTCGAAACTTTTGTGTAATTGATGCTGCAAAATTAATAAAAATGGCAAAAAAACAAGTTTTTGGTACCTAAAAAAACGCTAAAAGTTAACTTTCTTGGAAAAAATGATGTGTTCTTAGTTCTTTTTTGTATCTTTGCACCCTGTAAACTGTTTGAAATATAAAAGTATACCTATTAATAATGGGACAATTACAAGAAAGATACAAGAATTATCGT
>CAVCCB010000049.1:0-14355 GCA_963600595.1 Subdoligranulum sp. APC924/74
GATTAGCGCGCCCTGAAGGGGCAACCTGCGCCTAGCCCAGGGCAACACCCTGGGTTTGATGGGTCGTGTCCACGAACGCCCTGAAGGGGCAAAAGCGTTATTGTGTCCAACCCTGTTTTGTCCTGCTGTTGCATAGCGTCATATTGCAATATTTGAATTTTTCAATCTTCCCATATTATAACGCTTTTGCCCCTTCAGGGCGCATTGCTGCCCGTCCGATATACCCAGGGTGTTGCCCTGGGCTAGGCGCAGGTTGCCCCTTCAGGGCGCGCTGGACATGGCGCTGGGCAATGTGCTATATGGCGCGCTGGACAATGCACCATATTGTTTGCTTACCGTCCCTACACGAAGGGGCTGACTGATAACGATAACAGTTCGATTTTCCTGGCGTTACCTGCATCGAAAAGGGGAAAATGATGATGGCTTACTTAAAAATACCGCAAAACAGTTGCAAATTCGTAGAATATTTTGTACTTTTGCAGCTAAATATTAGTAGAACATTTAAAAAGTAAGATGTTATGAAAGACTTGGACTGGTCTAATTTGTCATTCGGCTATCGCCAGACTGACTACAATGTTCGCTGTTACTATCGCGACGGCAAATGGGGCGAAATTGAAATTTGCTCTGATGAGTATTTGAAACTGCACATGGCAGCCACCTGCCTGCACTACGGACAGGAGGCTTTCGAGGGACTGAAGGCTTACCGCTGCCCCGACGGCAAGGTGCGCGTGTTCCGTATGGACGAGAACGCCGCACGCCTGCAGAGCACATGCCGTGGCATCATGATGCCTGAGGTGCCTACAGAGTTGTTTGAGGAAATGGTGAAGAAGGTGGTAAGGCTCAACCAGGAGTGGATTCCTACCTACGAGAGCGGCGCCACACTCTATATCCGTCCGCTGCTCATCGGCACGAGCGCCCAGGTGGGCGTGCATCCCTCCACGGAGTATTGCTTCCTGATCTTCGTCACCCCCGTGGGCCCCTACTTCAAGGGCGGATTCTCCAGCAATCCCTACGTCATCGTGCGCGACTACGACCGCTCCGCTCCCCTCGGAACAGGTATCTATAAGGTGGGCGGCAACTATGCCGCTTCCCTCAAGGCAAACTCCATCGCCCACGAGAAGGGCTATGCCTGCGAGTTCTACCTCGACGCCAAGGAGAAGAAATACATCGACGAGTGCGGTGCCGCCAACTTCTTCGGCATCAAGAACAATACATACGTTACTCCCAAGAGTACCAGCATCCTCCCCTCCATCACCAACAAGAGCCTCATGCAGCTGGCAGAGGACCTCGGCATGAAGGTGGAGCGCCGACAGATTCCGGAAGAGGAACTGGAGACCTTCGAGGAGGCAGGAGCCTGCGGTACGGCTGCAGTGATCTCGCCCATCAGCTATATCGACGACCTGGAGACAGGCAAGCGCTATGACTTCGGTGCAGAGCCCGGTCCTGTGTCCAAGCACTTGTATGAGACACTCCGTGGCATCCAGTATGGCACCATCGAGGACAAGCACAATTGGACAACGGTAGTGATTGAGTAAATGAGCAAGGGAAAATTGGCAAAATTCGCGGATATGGAGGCATTCGAGAATGTCTTCCAGTATCCGTTCAGTGTAGTGGACAACGTGCCGTTCGACATGAAGGGCAAGTGGCGTGAGATGTATTTCCACAACGACCACCCCATCGTGCTGGAGCTGGGGTGCGGCAAGGGGGAATACACCGTGGAACTGGCAAAACTCTATCCCGACATCAACTTCATCGGCGTGGACATCAAGGGTGCACGAATGTGGACAGGTGCCAAGAAGGCGATAGAGGAGGGGAGGAAGAACGTGGCTTTCCTGCGCACGAACATCGAGATCATCGACCGCTTCTTCTCAGAGGATGAGGTGCAGGAGATATGGCTCACCTTCTCCGACCCGCAGATGAAGAACCCCCGCAAGCGTCTCACCTCCACCTATTTCATGAACCGCTACCGCCATTTCCTGGTAGACGGCGGCATCATCCACTTGAAGACGGACTCCAATTTCCTCTTTACTTATACGACCTATATGGTGGAGGAAAACCACCTGCCCGTCCTCTTCCGCACGGAGGACTTGTATCACCACGAGGGCATCGACGGGGAGACGCGCAAGATTCTCTCTATCCAGACCTATTACGAGAGTATGTGGATAGAGCGCGGACTGAACATCAAGTATATGAAGTTCAACCTGCCGCGCACGGGAGAACTCACGGAACCCGATGTGGAGATTCCCCTGGATGACTACCGCAGCTATCACCGTTCCAAAAGAACACCCAAGGAAACGGGGAAATGATGATAAATATGAAAATATGAAAAGATGGAAATATTGAAATATTGCGCAACGCATTGATTAGCATGCCATCTTTTCATATTTCCATCTTTTAATCTTTTAATCTTTTAATCTTTTTTATTCCGTCGGAATCATGTAATACTCCCTGTCCACGTCGAAGTCGAGAATCCATTGGTCCACGATGACGTGGTCGTCCAATGCCTTGATTTCCACGTCGTGGTTGCCGTAGTGGAGCGTGGTGTAGAAACTCTTCTGCACCTGTCCGCGCCATACGTTCAGTTTCCATTCCTTCGAGTCGTATGCCTCCTTCAGCGAGCAGATGACGGGGTCGCCGTTGTCGATGCGGACGCTGACACGCATATCGCCCTTGATGGGGGTGTAGTTGGGGATGGCGGCAACGGTGAAGCGCGCGTCTCCCTCCTTGTCACAGTAGAACGTGTATTTCAGACTGGCACCGCGGGGCAGTTCCACCGCCTTGTTGCTATGGCCGAGCAAGGGGATGAGACCTATGTTGGCACCCGATGTCTTGCTCCACTCACAGGCGTTCTTGGCGATGACGTCCCGGGTCTGCGTGGAGAGGGGCTTCAGGTCTTCCGTGCGGTCGAAGGCATCGCGCAGGTTTCGGGTGATTTCAGCGTTGCTCAACTTGCCCGGCAGTGATGGGGGATAGATTTTCAGCTCTGTCGCATTGATGATGTTCTTCCACTTCCCCTTTCCGATGTTGCCATATTGGGAGAGGAGCTGCTGCATATTCTGGTAGGCGGTAAGACTGAGTGCTGCCGCTGCCTTCGCCTCGTCATCCTTCAGGAACAGTCCGGGGCGGGCTATGTGGCGCGCCTCCTGCGCCTCCAGCTCCTTCTCTGCCATGAGGGCGGCGGTATAGACGGGAAACTTGACGGTCTCGAAGAAACCGTCCTTCTGGTAGGAGGGGACGGAACGCTCCGCCTTGTCCACTTGCTCCTTCAGGAGGTCGTAGGCGTAGAGATAGCGCTCCAGCTCGTTGCCGAACTCGCCGGAGTGGAACTCGCTGTCGCCATACGGCAGTGCCATATACGCAGGCTGGCGGATATTGGTGAGACGGTAATACTCCTTCATGACGGGGAGAAGCGCCTTTCCGGCACTGCTGCCAAACTGGAGGGTGAGCCATGAGGAGAGGTGCTTTTCCAGGTCGCTGGGACGCACGCTCTGGCTGTTCCACGCCATGTCCATGAAGAGGGAGAGGCGGTAAGCCGACATCTTGGGGTTCCTGACGTTGGCTATCCAGGCTTCCGTCTGGCGCTCATGGCGGCTCTTGCCGGATGACGCGCTGGCGTCTGTGGGGATATAGTCGCTCAGCTCGTTGACGATGGTGCCGGGCGACATGGTGGAGAAGTCGGTCTGGGCATTGTTCCAAAGGAACCTTACCTGTCCGACAGACTTCTTGTGGTGCTTCTTGTGCTTCTTTCCTGCCACCAGTTCCTGCACCTTCCCGTTTTCCCCTATACTGATTTCAAAGCTGTCCACCACAGCCTTGTCGTAGCTTGTTTCATGCTTGCTGTCGCTTTGCCACAGGGTGTTGGCACGCAGGCGCAGCATCAGTCTGCAGAGGCTGCTGTTGTTGCGCGACTTCATCCATGCCGAGTTGTTCAGAGCCAGTCCGCGGTATTCCACAGAGGGTATCTGCAGGGTCTCGTATCCTGTCTTCACATAGAGCGTCTTGCTCTGCCTGGGGCGGATGTCGTTCCAGTCTGTCCAGGGAGACACGCCCGCCAGTCGGGAGAGTTCCATGATGCCGTATGCCGTGCCGCGGGCGTCGCTTCCCACCACAATCACCTTCCCCTTGCGGGTGCCTATATAGAAGGCGTCCTTCCGGGTGATGAACTGGTGGAGGGGTGTGCCCAATTTCTCCAGGGCGGCAAACTCCTTGTTGGTGAGCTGGTCGAGCTGGAAAATCTGTATGATGCCGTCGCCCTTCTGCCTGGCGGCAGTTCCCGTCACGGCCTGCATGTCGTGAGAGAAGAGGTCCAGTGCGATACCCACGACGGGAGAGGTGGTGGTATTGGTGCTATAGGTGACCCTGCCCGAGCCGTCGGTCCAGTAGAGGTTGCCGGTGGCTGAGGCTGTGGGCGTGTTTCCCTTGCTGTGTGCCCATGAGGCGGTGCCCGTTCCCAAGAGCAGGAAGGAGGCGCTGATGATGATGTTCTTGATGTTCATACTGCAAAGGTACACAAAAGTGTTTAATATATGAAATTATTTAGTTATTATTTGCTTAATACATATTTTATTGCTACTTTTGCATGAAACATACAAACGGAATTATGAATTTATATCCCCAATTGATTACCGATGCCCTGGCTACGGTCATTTATCCGGGCACCAAGAAGAATTTGATAGAGAGTGGGATGCTGGCCGACACTCCCAGCATCAATGGCATGAAGGTGAAGGTGGTACTCCTCTTCCCCCGTGATACCGACCCCTTCCTGAAGAGTACGGTGAAGGCAGCAGAGGCCGCCATCCATTATCATGTGTCGAAGGAAGTGGAGGTGGAGGTTGCCACCGAGTTCAAGTCGGCTCCCCGCCCTGAGGTGGGCAAGATGCTGCCCGATGTGAAGAACATTATTGCCGTAAGTTCCGGCAAGGGCGGCGTGGGCAAGAGCACCGTCTCTTCCAATCTCGCCATCGCCCTGGCTAAGCTGGGCTATAAGGTGGGATTGCTCGATACCGACATCTTCGGCCCTTCCATGCCCAAGATGTTTGGCGTGGAGGATGTGCGCCCCTATTCAGTGGAGAAGGACGGGCGCGACTTGATAGAACCTGTGGAGAAATACGGTGTGAAACTGTTGAGCATCGGTTTCTTCGTGAATCCCGACACCGCTACCCTGTGGAGAGGCGGCATGGCTTGCTCTGCCCTGAAACAGCTCATCGCCGATGCCGACTGGGGCGAGCTGGACTATTTCATCCTCGATACGCCTCCGGGGACCAGCGACATCCATCTGACGCTCCTCCAGACCCTGGCAATCACGGGTGCCGTCATCGTGAGTACGCCCCAGAAGGTGGCATTGGCGGATGCCCGCAAGGGTATCGACATGTACCAGAACGACAAGGTGAACGTGCCTATCCTCGGACTGGTGGAGAACATGGCCTATTTCACTCCCGCAGAACTGCCGGAGAACAAGTATTATATCTTTGGAAAGGAAGGGTGCAAGAAACTGGCGAAGGAGATGGAGGTGCCCCTGCTGGCACAGATTCCCATCGTGCAGAGCATCTGCGAGGGCGGTGATGACGGTGCGCCTGCCGCCACCAAGGTGGACAGCATCACGGGACAGGCTTTCCTGAGTCTTGCACAGAGCGTGGTGACGGTGGTGAACCGCCGCAACGCAGAGAAGGCACCCACGAAAATCGTGGGAGTCAAGAACCACTGATCTGTTCCTCTGCCTCGTCTTCCATTTCCCCTGCCTCCAGGGGAAGACCCGCATTGCGCCGTGCTATATGGATCTGATGCCTGTAGACGGCGCAGGCGAGGAAGAAGTAGACAGCGGTCTGTATCCACAATGCACGGAACTCCGTGATGATGTCGGACAGGGAGGCTCCCATGCTGCTGATGCGCAGGAATCCCCTCACGCCGAAGGTGGACGGGAAGAGCCAGGCAAATCCCTGCCAGAAGCCGGGGATGTTGGACTGCGGCCACGAGATGCCGGTCATGAACAACAGTGGCACGGAGGTGAATACGGCAAGGAGCATCACGTTCTCACGGTATCTTACCATACATGACATGGTGAGTGCGAAGAATACGCACGCCAGTATGTAGGGCAGGAGGAAGCCCAGGATGGTGGTCCATGTCACCATCGACACGAAACCGAACAGCTTCGGTACCACGAGTGCCAGATAGAAGCCAATCACGGCATAGAGCATGAAATAACACAGAGCCTTACCCAGTACAATCCTGAATATGCCTGCGTAATGCTCGCTCACGGGCACCAGTTCCCTGTTTCTGTTCAATTCCCTTGTCGTTCCAGCCGCCATTCCCACGCCGAGGAGCAGGGTCTGCTGGATAATCAGCATCAACACACCCGGAAGAATGGCATTGCCGTAACCGCCCGTCGTATTGAAGATGGGCACTTCGTCGAAGTCGAGAGGCTTGGTGGTGATCTCGTCGTCGCGGTTGGTGAAACCGCCCGATTGCGCCACCTGGATGTTGGCATTGATATGGCTTGCCACAGACTGTGCCGTCTGGTAAATCGCCTTGTAGGTGAGCATCAGACTCATGTCTGTATATACTCCCACATGAGCCTGTTCGCCACGCTGGAGCTTGGTGTCGAAGTCCTGGGGAAAATAGAGGATGCCATGCACCGCCTGCTTTTCCACCAGTTCCTTCGCCTCGTCCATGCTTGTGCAGAAATAGGCGGCCTTGGTGTCGGGAGCCGCATCGAAATCTCTGATGAACTCCCTGGAGGAATGACTGTGCGAGAGATCCACGACGGCGGTGGGCACTTCCCTCACCACCTCGTTGTTGTAGATCCAGGAGTAGAGAAGCGGATAGCCCAATGGCACGAGGATGCAGAACATGAGCACGCCTTCGTCACGAATCACATTGCGCATCTCGTGAGCCCAGATGAAGCACATGTCCTTGACACCTCTTATAATCTTATATAATAAACTGGAATTTTTCATCATCAAACTATTTTCATTCTTCACTCATCCCTATGGCATGTACTTATACACCAGCATTGCCTTCCTGATGTTCCATATCGTCAGCATGGGCAGTGCGCAGAATACCAGGAGCGCGCCCCAGTGAATCCCGGCTTCGTACAGGGGGAAACCATTGAAGATGTTCATCTGGTAAATCATGTAGTAATGGCGCATGGGGAAGAGCTGTCCTATTGCCTCGATGGGAGCGTCCATGGCGAAAATGGGGTAGGTGGCTCCGCAGATGGAGAAACTCACCACTGCCCACAGCGAGCAGATGCTCATCGCCATTCGCAGTGAAGGAATCAGTCCGAAGATGAAGATGCCGAAACACTGGCACGACAATACCGCAAGCAAACCCAAGAGCAGGATGGGCACCACACCTCCCGGATGGGGGAATTGCAAAACATAATAGATGTAGAACTCGAAGGCATAGAATATGGCAAGGAAGATGAGGGTCTGGGGCAACATCTTGCCGAAGATGGCAAGGTAGGGGTTGTTGCCGGCAAGGCGCATCCATTCCTTCGCCCTCTTGAACTTGAGCTCCGTTCCGATGGAATAAGGTGTTATCAGGAAGATGAACACCATGATGACTCCCGGCACCATCACCGAGGAGAGATAGTAGTTGTAGTTGGAGTAGGGGTTGCCTATCATGTGCAGGTCTACGGCGATGGGCTGCAGGAAGGTCTTGATCTCGTCGGAGGTCTTGCCCAATGCCGACAACTTCTGCATGCCCACGGCGGCGGAGCCAAGGGTGGAGATGGTCTTCAAATCCCTGAAGAGCAGGGAACCTGCCGCCAGGGACACACTGCTGTAATAGAACGACACCTTGGGCTGCTTCGATGCCATCAGACCAGCCTCCGTTCCGTCGGGGATGAGGAGGAAGGCGTAGATTTCGTTCTTCTGTATGGCATGGCGTGCCTCCGCCACGTTCTCATAGTGGGCCACCACCTTGGTGGTCTGGAATGCGTCCAACTTATGCACCAGCTGCCTGGAGGTGTGTGTGTTGTCCTGGTCCACGATGCCCACAGGCATGTCGGCAGGCACACCTTGCTTCATCAGGGTGGTGAAGAATATCACCACTGCGATGGGGAAGATGACCATGCAGAAGAGATACATCGGGTTCTTCCACATGATGCAACACTCCCTGAGGGCTATATGATATAATCGCTTCAAAATAATTATTGATTATTAATTCTTAATTCTTAATTATCAACGACATTCCGGGGCGCAGACCTTCCAGCTTGGTCACGGGGCGTGCCTTCACCTCGAAGGTCTTGCGGTCGTAGTCGCCATTCGCCTTCGTGGCTTTCCAGGTGGCATAGGAGCCCTGGTCCTTCAGGTAATATACCTTCATCTTGATGTCCTTGTTGAAGGCGGGCACGAAGGCGGTGAACTCCTGTCCCTTTGCCAGACCCTGCAAATGGTCTTCGCGTACATTGAAGGTGCCCCACATGTCGCTCATGATGGAGATGCTCATGATGGGGGATCCCAGGCCCACCAACTCACCCACCTTGGGGTATACGTTGCTCACCTCGCCCTCCACCTGGGCAATCTGCACGGTCTCCTTCAGCAGGCTCTTGACCACCTCCACTGCGTTTGCCGAAGCCTTGGTGTTGCTTGCCGCCATGCGCTTCTCTTGCTCTCGGGCACCGTTCTTCGCCATGTCATACTGGCTCTTGGCGGCCTCCACCTGCGCCTCTGTAGCCTTGTAGGCGGCAAATGCCTCGTCGCGCTTCTGGCCGCTCACCACGCCCTCGTCATAGAGGGTCTGCAGGCGGTTGTAGGTCTTCTTTGCGATTTCTGCTGCGGCAAGTGCCTGCTGGTAAAGCTGGTAGGCGCCGCGTATCTGCTCCTGTCTGGCTCCGGCATTGGTCATGTCCTGCATGGCGGCGATGCCTTCGTTGGTGGCTTGCAGCACCTTCTCCTGTGACTTCACCTCGGGCACCTCCAGGATGGCGAGGGTGTCGCCCACGTGCACATAGTCGCCTTCCTTGGCACGGAGTTCCACGATGCGGCCCGGCAACTTGCTGGAAACCCTGTATTCGGCAACTTCCATCTCTCCCTGTATGGTGTCTTCCTGCTTCTCAAGGGTGAAGAAGCCGATGACTCCTACGATAATCACTACTGCCGCAAAACCGATGACGGCCAAGAGTATGTTGTTGTGTTGTGATTTCTTTGACATGATGTGTATGTGTTATGTTAGAATTAACAATTAAGAATTTATAATTAATAATTGAGGATACCCAGTGCCTTGTTCAGGCCTATCTGCGTGAGCTTCACGTTGATCTCGGCATCTATCTTCTGGCTCTGTGCCTGTTGCCATGCCGTCTGTGCCGCCATGACATCGGTCACCTCCATCACGCCCTCCTTGAATCCGAGGTTGGCGCAGCGCAGGTTCTCCTCGGCACTGGCGATGTTCTTCTGTGCCATGTTGAGCTTCTTCTGCGCTTCCTTCACCTTGAACTGGCTTTGGGTAATCTGCAGGTGTATCTTCTCGCGGGTGTCGTCGAGGTTCATGCGGGCAATGTTGGTGGCCGCCTTCGAGGCGCGGACCTTGTAGGTGGCGTCACACCAGTCCCATACGGGTATCTGCACCAGCACTCCTACGTTCCATACACCGGTGAAGTTGCGCTGGAATCCGTTCCATACGTTGGGGTTCGATATCATGTAGCCGCCGGTCAGTGCGACATGGGGCAGACGTGCCGCCCTCACCAACTTGGTGGACTGGCTGGCGATGTCTACGGCATTCTGGAGCATCCTCAGCTCCGGACGGGTGTTGACGGCTGAGTCGGAGGCGGCTACCTGCTGCTGCTCGGTGTCTACGGCTGTGGTGGCATATTCCAATGACTCCTTGTCTTCGTCGGCAAGGGTGATCTCCTGGTTCATGGGGATGCCGCAGAGCTGGCAGAGCAGCATCTTTGACAGTGCCAGTCCGTCTTCCACCTGGGTGATCTGCATGTCTGCCTCGTTCACCCTCACGTCCACCTTCAGTCCGTCAGCCTTGGTGGCGACACCCTGTGCGATCATCTTGTGCACGTCGTCGTCGAGCTTCTTGATGAGGTCGCGGAAACTGGTGGCGAGCTTCTGCTTCTGCTTCAGCGACACCACCGTCCAGTAGGCCTGGTCGATGCTGTAGAGGGTCTTCTGTGTCTGGAGGTCCACATCATTGTCTGCCAACTGTTCCGTGATGTCTGCTATCTTGTTGGCGGCAATGATGGCGCCACCCATGTAGATGGGCTGGCGGAGCATGACACTTCCCGCCCAGATGTTGCGGGTGTCGGTGCGGAAGGCGTCTACGATGCCTTGTCCCAGACTGTTGCCCTTCTCTTGTATGGGTGTCATCTTCTCGGCAAGGAACGTACCTATCTGCTTGGCGTCATCCTGTGAGATGACCCCTTGGCTTACCATCTGCCCCACCATGTCGTTCACCTTTCCGCCGATGCTGGAGGTGACGTTGGTACCGAGGTTGCTGAACAGGGATTTCTGACTGCTGTTGAGCAGGGAAATCTCGCGGCTGAACCACTCGTAGCCTCCCAGGGCGTCCACCTTGGGGAGGTACTTGGTGCGTGCCGACTTGCGCAGGTTGTAAGCCACGTCCTTCTTCAACTTCGAGGCGTTGATCTGCTTGTTGTTCCTTAGCGCCATGGCACGACAACTGTCAAGGCTCAGGGTCATCTGTGCCTTGGCAGGTGCCAATGCTCCCGCGAGCAGGAGTATTGTTACAATCTTTTTCATCCTAAATATATACATATTATATAATACTTGGATGCAAAAGTATGCAAAACTTTTCAAATGGCAAAGGAAAATGGATTAACAATTCTTTCCTGCCATGAAAAAGTCTTAATTTGTGGAAAAATAGAACATTCCGTCGGGGTGGCTCAGAATTGGTAGATGACCTCTCCCTCCCATTTAGGGTCGAACTTGAAGGTGAATCCGCCTGTTGTCTGCTCCTTGTCGGAAGGGGTGTAGTCGCCTTCCCCGAACAGGTCGCCGATGCAGGTGGTGATGTAGTTTCGTTTCACGGGGATGTTCTCGATATATTTGCTCGACACTTCCACGTCGGATTGGTCGTAGCCGGTGATGGTGAGTGCTACCTTCTTGTCGTCTTGGTGGGGAAAGGTGTAGATGTCGTAGTCTTTCTGTCCCGCCACGATCTCACGCTCTTCCGTCTGCTTGCTGTTCACGCAACCTTGCATTGTGGTGGCGTTGAGGGTGCTGCTGCCGCCGGTGTAGTAGAACAGGAGCCGCTTCACGTTCTCGGGGATGTTGTCGTTGATGCTCAGTGTAATCTTCGCCACGGCTCGCGAGAGGTTGATCTCCTGGTTGGTGTCTTCGTCTTCCGATACCTCCAAAGTGCCGTAGTATGCGAAGGTGTCGGTCATCTTGTTTTTGTAGAACTTCACCTTCTCGGGCGACGAGATGGTGCAGTTGCCCTTGCCGCTGTGGGCGATGACGACGAGGCGGTAGGTACCTTCTGATAGGTTGAGGCTGGCGGTGCCGTAGTTGTCGTCGCCGGCAGTCTGGTTGATGGTCTTTATCTTCTCGCCGTCCTTGAAGAAGGCGAAGGACAGGCGGGTGCAGATGTCTTCCAGCGTTGGCGTGTCCTCGTCCTCGCCGCGTGTTTGTGTGCTTCCTGAGGCGAAATCGCTCTGGATGCGGTTGGAGACTTGGATGGTTGCGTTGCCGTTTTCGCCATTGCCGTTGGAAAGGGTTCCGTCAGCGTAGAATTTCTCACAGGAGCTGAGCACCAGTACGGCCGTCAGCATCAGTAAAAGTCGGATTGTTTTCATATTTGTTGTCGCATTGATTTGTTGCCGCAAAGATAGTCTTTTCCTGTGAAATCACCAAACAATGTGTTGAAAAAGTACAAAAAAGTTTGCTTTTATTTTGTGGTTTGCCCGTTTTTTGTTATCTTTGCATTCAGAATTAGTTAAGCACCATCTATGGAGAGGAAGATAAAGGCTTTGTTTTTTGACGTGGACGGCACGTTGGTGAGCTTTCGTACGCATCGCATTCCGCAGAGTACGGTGGATGCGCTGGAACAGGCGAAGGCTCGTGGCGTCAAGGTCTATATCTCCACGGGAAGGCCCGTAGTGATCATCACCAACCTGGGACAGATTGAGCATTTGATTGACGGCTACATCACCACCAATGGCGCACATTGCTTTGTGGGCGATGACTTGGTGTGCAGGTTCCCGATTTCTCCGTCTGACGTGCAGAAGGTGCTTGACGATTCCGACCGGCAGGACTACCCTGTCATCGTGGTGGGCGAGCGGCATATAGCTGTCCATAATCGCAACCCCATCGTGGACCGGTTGTTCGTGGAGGGACTGGGAGTTGACAATCTTGACTTTTCCCTCGGCGTCGATGACTTGAAGGATGAGCAGATTCTTCAACTGTCTCCTTTTTGTTCGGCAGAGCAGGAGGAGGCGTTCCATGAGTCGTTGGAGAACTGCAACTCGGGCAGATGGCATCCTGCCTTCACCGACATCACTGCCGGTGAGGCTGACAAAGGGAACGGCCTTCGCCACATGGCTGACTATCTCGGGCTCGACATTGCCGAGACGGCGGCTTTCGGGGATGGAGGCAACGACATCTCCATCATCAAGGCAGCCGGTGTGGGCATTGCCATGGGAAATGCCGGCGAGGAGGTCAAGGAGGTTGCTGACTATGTGACTACGTCGGTCGATGACGACGGGGTCAGGAATGCTCTCCTCCATTTTGGTGTAATAGAATAATCGTTGGATTAATAGGATAATCGTTTGGATTAGGTTGAGTAAACAGTGCCAATAGGTTGTTGGGCACTGCTTGACCTTTTAGGTTTAGCGACGGGGTTAGCAGCGGCTAACCCCTTTTTTGTGCCTTTTCTGATGCTGTGGAGAATATTGTTTTCTTATTGCTTTTGTTAACTAACATATTGTAATCTTCAAGATTGAATGTGCTTACAATTTGTAATCTGTAATGCATTGTAAAGTAATAATGTGTTATAGTGGTAATATTTGTGTGTCAAAATGTTTGCGGTATTGTAACTTATAATGTCAAAAAGTAGTAACTTTGCAAGCAAAACAGTACAAAATGTTATTTTATTGCAACCAATAATGTAAAAAAGACACGATTATGAAGAAGATTGAGGCAATTATCCGCAAGTCTAAGTTCGAGGATGTCAAGAAGGCTCTTTTGGCCGCTGACATCGAGTGGTTCTCTTATTATAATGTAAGGGGAGAGGGAAAAATGCGACAGGCTCGCATCTACCGTGGTGTGATGTACGACACGAGTAGCATTGAGCGTGTACTCCTCAACATTGTGGTGCGTGACAAGAACGTGGAACCCACCATCGCAGCCATTCAGGGCGCTGCACAAACAGGCGAGGTGGGAGACGGAAGAATTTTTGTCATCCCAGTCTTCGATACAGTTCGCATCCGTACGGGAGAACGTGGCGACATCGCATTGTATAACGCAGAGAAGGAAAAATAACAGTAAGGTATAATTAAGGTATAAAAGATATGAGCAGTTTATTTTTGACAACACTCGACACGGGTAACACAGCGTGGATGATCACGGCTACCATCTTGGTACTGTTGATGTCAATCCCAGGTATCGCACTTTTCTATGGCGGTTTGGTACGCCAGAAGAACATCCTCAGCATCTTGATGCAGACGATGCTCATCGTGGCAGTGGTGAGCCTCATCTGGGTGGCTTTCGGCTACTCTTGGGCTTTCTCCACCCAGTTTGCCGACAGCGGCAATCCCTTGGCTTGCGTCATCGGAGGTTTTGACAAATGCTTTCTCCATGGTATCGGTCTCGACGCCATTCTTCCTACCGGCATCCCGGAGCTTACCTATGTGATGTTCCAGTGCATGTTCGCCCTCATCACTCCGGCGTTGATTCTCGGTGCTTTCGCCGAGCGTGTGAAGTTCAGCGGTTATGTGCTCTTCACCATTCTCTGGGTCATCATCGCCTATCTGCCAATGGCACACTGGGTATGGGGCGGCGGTTTCCTCCAGCAGATGGGAGCCATCGACTTCGCCGGCGGTACCGTGGTGCACATCAATGCCGGTGTGGCTGCCCTGGTAATGGCTCTGATGGTGGGCAAGCGCGAGGACTATCGTGCCGGTCACCCCATCACTCCCCACAACATCACCTTCGTCTTCATGGGTATGTCTTTCCTTTGGCTCGGCTGGTTCGGCTTCAATGCCGGTAGCGGTCTTGCTGCTGACGGTTTGGCTGCCAATGCCTTCATGGTGACTCACGTGGCGACTGCCGCTGCAGCCACCACCTGGATGCTCATCGACTGGATTGTCAATAAGAAACCTACTACCGTGGGTGCTTGTACGGGTGCCGTGGCTGGTCTCGTTGCCATCACTCCCGCCGCTGGTAGCACCGA
>CAVCCB010000050.1:0-13956 GCA_963600595.1 Subdoligranulum sp. APC924/74
GAAGACACACTCTACCCCAAACTCACTCTGTATCTCATAGTAAGGAGACTTCTCACTTGCCGGTTTTGGTTGAGAAACTAAAATTTTTTTAATCATTTTTGTCCTAAAAATTAATTTTCAAATAATGACTCATCAGTACCAGTCCGCCCAAAAGGGCAAGCAACGGTATCATTTCAAGGGCACAAAAGTACAAAATTATTTGCAAAAATGCGCCTTTTCCTCTGAAAAAGATGAGATAGCTCTTATAAAAAGATAAAATTTTAACTAATCCCAAGATTACCAGAGCATATATCACGGCAATTTGCAAGGATAAATCGAAATATGCCACCAACATGACTGCGGGAAAAAACAAGATTCCCTCAGTAGATGTCAGAAAGAGATATGCCTTCAACCATTGTTCATTTTTTTTCTTTTCGAAGAACACCCAGCCAATAATGCTATAGAGCAGAGTTTTCAGCAAGAAATAGCTCGCTACAATACAGGCATAGATGGTGATGACCTGGTATTGTTCTACTGCAAACGTATCGCTGATGGAAGCCCGCGAGTAGAAGAAATAGCCGATGGAAATCAGTAGACAAGTTTTCAAAACCAGAAGCAACTGAAAGCGTAGTTCGCTGGAGGTCTCTGAGATGACAGTTGTCCCAATGCGAGGCGGATGGAAGAACGTCTTCGCTTGGCGGATAACGAATTGTCTTGACTGCGAAAAGGCAACGCAAGCCAAGAAAAAGCAAAAAAGCAGGAGGCTAGTAACAAAATTGTCGCCAGCCACAGTATAGGGTACAGGGTCACCTGCCACTCCCTGTCTGCCACCCGGCAATTCCGGGTGGAAAAGGGAATCCTTGGAAAAGAAGGACTCGCGGTAATATTGGGGCAGACTGACGTCGCGAAGACTCTTGCCCGGAGAGTGCCCTGGCAAGTGTAGTGTGTCGGGCATATTGCTCCAGTGGATTTCGCTCGGTTTGATGTGCGCCCTGACCATAGAGTCCTGTTGGGCGGGTGTGGCATTCTTGGGCAGCCAGCTCAAAACCATCTTTGGCGTGAGCCGACCACCATCATGTTTTGCCATCTCTAGGGTTCCTCCCTCCTCAGAGTCGGCAAATTCGCCACTGATAGAATCTGACAGTTGAATCATTCCTTAGAGCCCGAACGCCTCCTTGACCATTTCTACCTTATCCAGTTTTTCCCAAGTAAACAACTCCACATCTACCGTCTTGGTCTCGTGATAGCGGCTTGTGAACGTTTTCTTCACCACTTCGTTCTTGCGCCCCATGTGACCATAGGCAGCCGTCTCGAAGAACATGGGTTGGCGAAGCTTTAGCTGACGTTCAATCGCTTTGGGGCGCAAGTCGAACATTTTCCCAATCTTCTTGGCAATCTCGCCGTCAGTCATGGCAACATGGCTACGGCCGTAAGTG
This sequence comes from Subdoligranulum sp. APC924/74, assembly GCA_963600595.1. GTDB lineage: Bacteria > Bacteroidota > Bacteroidia > Bacteroidales > Bacteroidaceae > Prevotella. Next base: position 1,416 of record CAVCCB010000050.1, read on the forward strand.
TTGACGTAGATGCTTACGGGCTCTGCCACGCCAATGGCATAACTAACCTGGACGAGCATCTCGTCTGCAATGCCTGCCGCCACCATATTCTTGGCTATATAACGAGCCGCATAGGCTGCAGAACGGTCCACTTTGCTGGAATCTTTGCCCGAGAAGGCTCCACCACCATGTGCGCCTTTTCCTCCGTAGGTGTCTACGATAATCTTACGGCCAGTCAGACCGGTGTCTCCGTGAGGACCTCCGATGACAAACTTACCCGTAGGATTGACGAAATACTTGATCCCATCATTGAAAAGAGCCAGAACCTTCGCACCCAACTGGGCCTTAACGCGAGGGATGAGTATATTGATGACATCTTCGCGGATCTTTTTCAGCATTGCCTCGTCATCGTCCTCGCCATTTGCCTTCTTGATGAAGTCGTCATGCTGGGTGGAGACAACAATGGTGTCAATGCGCTGTGGAATATTGTCATCAGAATACTCTATGGTGACCTGACTCTTTGAGTCTGGACGGAGATAAGTCATCACCTTTCCTTCCTTACGGATGGTAGCAAGCTCTCTCATGATGAGCTGCGCTAAGTCGAGCGATACAGGCATATAATTGTCTGTCTCGTTGGTAGCGTAGCCAAACATCATACCTTGGTCGCCTGCGCCCTGGTCGTCGTCTTCCTTGCGGCTCACGCCGCGGTTGATGTCATCGCTCTGCTCATGGATTGCAGTGAGCACGCCGCAAGAATCACCGTCAAACTGATATTCGCTCTTGGTATAACCAATTTTCTTGATGGTCTTGCGGGCGATTGTCTGCAAGTCTACATACACGGAAGAACGAACCTCTCCCATGATAACCACCTGTCCTGTAGTGCAAAAAGACTCGATGGCACAGTGAGCGTGCTCATCATATGCCAAAAACTGGTCTAACAACGCGTCAGATATTTGGTCTGCCACTTTATCTGGGTGTCCTTCAGAAACTGATTCTGACGAAAACAAATATGCCATAATTCTTTATCTTTATTTTGATTAGGCTGCAAAGTTACACATTATTTTTCATATTCTTGTTACGTGCCGGGTTCTTTAACACTTTATTTATTGATATTCCGGGGGTGATGCTCCAGTATCTCTCTCCGCAAGTCTGACGCTTCCAGGTGCGTATAGATTTCTGTGGTACCAATGTCTTCGTGTCCCAGCATCGCCTGGATTGCACGGAGGTCGGCGCCACCCTTCAGCAAAGCTGTGGCGAAACTATGCCGTAAGGTATGAGGGGAAATCGTTTTCTGGATTCCTGCTTCTGCTGCCGCCTGCTTTATGATAATGAGTATCATGGTGCGCGTAAGGTGTGCCCCTCTCCGGTTCAAGAAAACATAATCATCCTCTCCGGGTTTTACATTCAAGACATTGCGGTCCATATACCAATAATGGAGTTCCTGTACCGCCTTCTGGGAGATGGGAACTATGCGCTCCTTGTTACCCTTGCCCAATATCCTCACGAATTTCTCTTCCTCGAAAATGTCGCTTATCTTGAGGTTGACAAGCTCCGAAACGCGGAGCCCGCAAGAAAACAATATCTCAATGATGGCCTTGTTTCGCTGACCCTCCCACTTTGACAAATCAATGACACCCTCCAGGGCATCTATCTCTTCCACCGATAAATATTCTGGAAGGTATGTTCCTACCTGTGGCGATGCGAGCAATTCGGTCGGGTCATTTTCCATATAGCCGTCAAGTACCATGAAACGATAGAATGAACGCACCCCACTTAGCACACGAGCCTGCGAACGGGCACCTACCCCCTTCTCATGCAAGCCTACAGCGAATTGTTCCAAGTGTTCCAGTTTTACTGCCGTCAACGATAGTTCCTGCTCCTCCACAAACTGTAGGAGATGCTGTAAATCTCGTTGGTAAGCCTTAATCGTGTTTGCAGTGTAATTACGTTCCAGTTTCAGATACCTCACATAATTATTCACAATTTCTGCTTTGCTTTTCTTGCTTGTTTCCATTTTTATTATTACCTTTGTCGGCAAAGTTACAAAAAAAATATTGATTGGACAAAAATATTATTGAAATGAAAGTACAAATCATCAACGGACCCAACCTCAACTTGCTGGGCGTACGTGAGCCTGGCATCTATGGTAGCAATTCTTTTGAGAGCTACCTCCCGAAACTGAAAGAGAAATTCCCGGATGTGGAGTTGTCGTACTACCAAAGCAATATTGAGGGCGAACTGATCAACAAACTGCAGGAGGTAGGCTTCTCTTACGATGGAGTCGTACTGAATGCCGGTGCCTATACCCACACCAGCATTGCGCTACAAGACTGTATCCGAAGCATGAAATGCCCCGTTGTGGAGGTACATATCTCCAATGTCCACAAAAGGGAAGAGTTTCGGCACCATTCATATATATCTTGCGCCTGCCTGGGAGTCATCTGCGGCTTTGGCCTGGCATCCTATGACCTTGCCATTGCCGGAATTATAGCCAACAAGTAAGATATGAAGGAGACAGAACTTATAGATCAATATATCTGCAGCCATATCGAGCCGGAAGGGGACTATCTCTATCGGCTGTATCGTGCCACCAACATTCATACCATCCATGGCAGGATGGCAAGCGGACACATCCAAGGCAGACTCCTGAAAATGCTCGTGGAGATGATTCGCCCCAAGAACATATTGGAGGTGGGAACGTTCAGTGGCTACAGTGCCATTTGCCTTGCACAAGGTCTGCAATCAGACGGAAAGCTCTATACTTTCGAGGTCAATGACGAAATGGAAGATTTCACCCGTCTTTGGATAGAGGGGGCTGATGTTGCTGACAAGATAGATTTTCGCATAGGAGATGCCAACGTGGAGGCCCCAAAGTTAGGAGTTACGTTTGACATGGTATTCCTGGACGGTGACAAGCGCACCTATCTGGAGACATACGAAATGGCTTTGAACGTAATGAATTCCGGCGGATATATCGTGGCAGACAATACGCTATGGGATGGTCATGTCATAGATACTGCCTATGATCATGACCAACAGACACAGGGTATCCGCAAGTTTAATGATTTTATCGCCAACGACCCCAGAGTGGAGGTCGTCATCCTTCCTTTGAGGGATGGGCTGACTCTGGTACGCAAGAAGTTGCTCTAATCCAGCAACCTCTTGCTCAGATATCTTACGGGGTACCATACGGCAAGCCATCCGACAACGATGACCGTAACAAAGATGACTGCCACATCGCCATAATGTACACTAACAGGGTAGGCGTCCACGATAAAGGAGCCCTCGGAGCTGCCCAGCTTTACAAAGCCATACTGCTGTTGCAACAGGCAAAGCAGTAATCCCAGCGCAATTCCAATGACGGCACCAATCGTAGAAATCATTCTTCCCTCAAAGAGGAACACCCTTGCAATCTGCTTGTCGTTGGCACCCAGGTTGCGCAAAGTGATGACATCGTCCTTCTTGTCAATAATCAACATCGAAAGAGAACTGATGATGTTGAAACATGCTACCACCAAAATGAATGTCAGGAAGATATATGCTATCATCTTCTCTATCGCCATAATCTTGAAGGTGTCTTCTTGTTGCTCATAGCGGTCAAGCACTTGATACTTGCCGCCTGCAATCTTTTGCATCTTTGCCTTTACAGCATCAAGATCACTGCCAGGTTTCAGGCGAAGCTCCAATGTAGACAATCGACCCTGTTGCCCAAAAAGATTTCGGGCGAATGCCACAGAGGTAATGATATAGTTCTTGTCATACTTTGATTGCCTGACGGAGAACAATACTCCGGGGGAGTTCAGGGAGTCTACCTCAAACCCTTCGCCAGGATTAGCCAAGTCCAACTGGCCTTCTTTCTTAGGGGCATAGATTTTTAGGTATCCGTTCCATTGGGCTCCGATTCCCAAAGTCTGCGCCAGACGAATCCCCACTGTTCCATATTGCAAGTTGGCTGCATGGAGCGAGAAACTGCCGTCTCCATAAAGAATGTCTGTGATGTGCGATAGCTCTGAAAAGTTGTCATCCACGCCCTTAATAATGACCATTGCCTGCTTGTCCTTAAAGACGGCTAAAGCCTGGTCCTCTACGGTCTCAGTAGCAACATCCACTTCGGGCAACTGACGTATCTTCAGCAGGAGCGGGTCATCGGCGGGGGCAGTCTTGCCCTCTAACGGAACAACCTTCAACTGTGGGTCGAAATTCGTGAAGAGCGAAGCCACCAAATCATGGAAACCATTGAAGACACTCAGTACGATGACCAACGCCATGGTGGCAACGGCCACTCCAATCACCGAAATGGAACTGATGATATTGATGACGTGCGTACTCTTCTTGGAGAAGAGGTATCGGCGAGCGATAAAGAATGGAAAATTCATCTTACCCTTTCTTTTTTATCTTGTTCCTTTTTACTTTTTCAAGAGCTCATCGATGCGCTCAAGATAGTCAAGGCTATCGTCCAGGAAGAAACGTAGTTCAGGAATGATGCGCAACTGATTTCTTACTTTCTTGCCTAAGTCGTAACGGATGGTCTTCTCGCTGGCGTTGATATTCTTCAAGATTTCCTCACCCCTCTCTGATGGGAACACGCTGAGATAGGCGGTACAGATGCTGAGGTCTGGACTGATTCTCACCTTGGTAACACTCACCATGACACCATGCATCATGCGTGTCTGTGACTGGAAGATGAGGCTCAGCTCCTTCTGGAGAAGTCTTGATATACGGTTTTGTCTTGTTTCTTGCATAATTTTAAAACTAAATATTAATTGTTGATTATTCCAGGTCCACATGGTTTACGTCCACCCTCTCATGAAGGAAAATACGCGCCGATTCCTGGAACTTGTCTTCACTCTCCGTGGTAAGATAGCGGCAAGTACCATTCTTGGTAATCCGCTGTTCCATGTCTGGATGTCTTCCCAGATAATCCCTTAGGCTGTTGGCCACATATTCCCCTTGGGGAACAACTCTCACGCCGTCCGGGATGTTCTTTACGATGCTGCTCATCAGCAGAGGATAATGAGTGCAGCCCAAAATCAAGGTGTCTATCTCGGGATCCTTCCTTATCAGTTGGTCAATGCGCTTCTTTACAAAATAATCAGCTCCGGGGCTGTCTGCCTCATTCGCTTCGACGATAGCCGCCCACAAGGGACACGCTACACCGCTGACCTTGATGTTAGGCCAAAACTTTGCTACCTCCAAGTCATAGCTCTCGCTCTTGATGGTGCCCTCAGTGGCTAAAAGTCCCACATGATTGCTCTTGGTGATGGTGCCTATTACCTCTGCGGTAGGACGGATGATGCCTAGTACACGTCTGTTGGGGTCTACCTTGGGAATATCACGCTGTTGGATAGACCGCAATGCTTTCGCCGAAGCTGTATTGCAGCCGAGAATGACCAAGTGGCAACCCATGGAGAAGAGCTTTAGCACTGCTTGGCGCGTGAATTTATAGACTACCTCGAAAGACCGGGAACCATATGGGGCTCGGGCGTTGTCACCAAGATACATATAGTCGTACTGGGGCAACACCTGCCGAAGGCCATGCAAGATGGTCAGGCCTCCATATCCAGAATCAAAGATTCCTATCGGTCCGGGTCCAGAGGGTAATCTCATTTCACGTTCTCCTTTATTAAAGTGGTAATGTCCTCGCCCATAGCGGCGTCTACATAAGGCATGGCATTGCCGTCGGTATTAAGTATGAAAGCATATCCTTTCGACTTTCCTATTTTTTGCAAAGCCTTGGCAATCTTATTTTTCAAGGGAGCATACGCGGACTTTTCTGCCTGTTGGAGCAAGCGCTCTGCCTCCGCCTTGAAAGCAACATTTTTCTCCATCAACTCACGGATTTCCGCCTGGCGCTTTTCCAAGATGGACGGAGCAAATGTGCGTTGTCCGTCCAGGAATTCCTCATACTTGGCATTAAACTCATCCTCGGTACGCTTCGTCTCCGCATCATATTTTGAACGGAGTTCCTCTATATTGCGTTTGGCTATGGCATAGCCTGGCATGGAATAGAATACCTCGTCATAGCTGAAATATCCAAAGGACAGTGCAGAGCTTGGGGCGCTCTGGCTGACAGCAACAGCCATACTCGTGGTCTCCTGCTGGGCAGAAACCACCATAGGCATAAGAGCAAGTGCGAAATAAAAGAATATTTTTCTCATTAATGATACCTTTATAGAAACAAGGGCAGGCACTGCTGCCTGCCCTCTTCTTATGTCTTATTTATATATACAAACTTACTTGAGCTTGGCCTGCACATCTGCAGTAACATCCTTTACATTGTCGCCAGTATAGACTGCGGCACCTTCCTCAAAGATGTATGTGTAACCGCCAGTTTTACCCACAGCACTGATAGCGTTGCGTACCTTTTCCACAATAGGCTGCATCAACTCGTTGCTCTTTTTTTGGAGTTCCTGCTGAGCATCCTGATATGCCTGCTGCATCTTCTGGTTCAGAGTCTGCAACTCTGTCTCCTTCTGTTGCTTAGCAGTGGCATTCATTGTACTCTGCCCCTTCTGGTACTCGTCTGCCTTACGCTGAAGCTCGTCCTGCATAGCCTTCATGTCGTTCTCCTTCTGCTTCTGGAGGGCCTCCATCTCTCCATTTGCCTTGGCTACTTCTGGCATAGACTGCATAATTTTCTGAGTGTTGACCTTACCAAACTTCTGTGCCATCATTGCCATAGGGGCACAAAGCATCAACATTAAAATAAGTTTTTTCATTGTCTATTCTTTTTAAATTATTGTTTCCTTAATCTGTTGTGGGTGCAAAGATACCATTATTATTTGGAATAACCTAATTTTTGCAGCACTTCGTTGCTAATATCTATCTTCGGAGACGCAAAAATGATGCCGCTGTTGCTGGCACGGTCAATGACAAGCATGTATCCATGTGCGTCCGATACTTCCTTCACCGCCTTGTATACAGCGTCTTGGATCGGTTCCATTAACGCCTCGCGCTTTGACGAAAGCTCACCGTCAACTCCAAAGTATTTCTTCTTCAGGTCGCTGGCTTCCTGTTCTTTCTTCATGATGGCGTCTTGCTTTGCCTTCTTCTGCTCCTGCGAGAGATAGGCTGCCTCGTTCTGATAGTTTTTGTACATGGTGCTTGCCTGGGTGTTGACAGCCTCCACCTCAGCCTGCCATGTTGCGTTTAGCTGGTTGAGTTGTACGTTGGCTCTCTCATAAGCCGGCAGGTTGTGCAAGATATACTCCATGTCTACCAAGGCGTACTTCTGGGCGTTTGCCGTGATGACGGAAACTGTCATCACGAGCATCAACATTATCTTCTTCATTACATCCGTCCTCCACGAATTATTAATTATACATTATCAATTATTAAATCCTTAGAACTCCTGTCCCAAGACGAAGTGGAAATGGCTGCCGCCCTTCTGGTAGGTACTTCCGTTCCATACATTGTCAAAGCCGTATGCCCAGTCGATACCCATCAAACCTACCATTGGCAAGTAGATACGGACACCCACACCGGCAGAGCGCTTCATGTTGAACGGATTGAAGTTCTTTGTGTCATACCAAGCGTTACCTGCCTCCACGAAGCCCAGGCCATAGATGGTTGTGTTGCCCAGGAGGAACGGATAGCGAAGTTCTAACGAGAAGCGGTCGTAAGCGTACGCGTAATAACCTGTTGTGCGGCTATAAGACACAGAACCGTTCTCGTAACCACGAAGTCCGATGGTCTCTTCTCCGTATGTTGAGGAATATCCGCTCATGCCGTCACCACCGACGTAGTAGGTCTCGAATGGACTCTTCTTGTACTTATTGTAAGACCCCAACAAGCCCAACTCCACGCGTGTCATCAAGACGAAGCATTTCTGACCTCCGCTCAATGCGGTGTAGGTCTTTGACTTGAATTTCCACTTGTGGTATTCTATCCAGCGATATTTTTCCTGCTGTTCCTCAGAGTAAGTGGGCGACTTAGCATTGGTAGCCAGGTTTTGGTAGTCCTTGCCGTCAAACAAACTCCATGGCGGAGTGAGTGCCACGCTCGCTTCGAACTCTGAACCACGACGGGGGAAGAGCTGGTTGTCTGTTGAAGAACGGTTCAGACCAATTGTTACACTCAAGTTGTTGGCATTACCGTTGGTCATCAACATATAGCTCCAGTTTTTCATCATGTAACGCTGGTAACCCAACTGTATGGACAGTGTGAAATAGTCGTCAGGCCAGCGCAGGCGCTTACCCCATCCTACGCTAAATCCAAACATCTGGATATACTTGTCTGGGTCGTAATAGTTTTCGTAATTGTTATAATAGCTGCTACCATAACCGTACAATGAAGAATAATAGTTGTTCATGTAAGCACTGTTGTAGTAGTTGCTTGAAACGTCGGTAGACTTACTGTAGTAGGCACCGACACTGAACTGTACCGGACGCTTGCCACCAAACCAGTTGGTGGAATAGCTGATGTTGTAAGACTGGTAGTATGTACCATTGGTCTGTGCGCCGATACTCAGTACCTCGCCGTCGCCGACAGGCATGATGCCACGGTGCTCCTTGTTTTTATTGAACAAGTTTGCCATGGAGAAGTTGTTCAGCTTCAGACCGATACGGCCGATGACACCCGTCTGTCCCCAGCCGAGTGAGAATTCAATTTGGTCATTGCTTTTCTGTTCCAGGTTCCAGTTGACATCTACGGTACCATCCTCATAGTTGGGCTTGATGTCCGGGGAAATCTTCTCAGGGTCGAAATGTCCCATGGAAGCCATCTCACGGATAGATCGCATGATAGCTTCCTTAGAGAAGAGATCGCCTGGCTTTACACGAAGTTCACGACGCACTACGTTCTCATAAAGGCGAGTGTTACCGTTGATACGCACGTGACTTAGATAAGCCTGTGGCCCTTCTGTCACGCGCATCTCCAAATCGATGGAGTCGCCGTCAATGTTGATTTCTGCTGGGTTGATGTTAGAGAATACATAACCATTATTATAATAGAGGTTGCCCACCGCATCGTCATCCTCGTTCAAGCGCTTGTGCAGCATTTTCTGGTTGTACACGTTGCCATGCTTCATTCCAAGGACAGCATTCAAGTAATCAGTTGTGTAAACAGTGTTGCCCACCCATGTGATGTTACGGAGGTAGTATTTCTTGCCTTCCTCTACCTTCAAGTAGATGTCGACGTGTTTGGCGTCATAATTGACAACACTGTCCGAGAGGATTTGCGCATCACGGAAACCGTTCTCGTAGTATTTGTCTATCAACTTCTGCTTGTCTTCCTTCCACCTTTCAGGTGTAAATTTCTTTGTTTTAAAGATGGTGGAAAACTTGCCTGCCTCGTGAGTTTTTGCAAGCGCACCCTTTGTGAACAGGCCACCCTTGATCTTGCGGTCGGTGAGTGCCACGTTTCCGTCAATGAAGATTTGATGAACCTTGATTTTTTCCTTTTTGTCGACAATGACATCCAGGATAACCTGATTCTTGTTGTTCGCATCGTCACGTTGGGCTATTTGGATGTCAGCATTTTTGAAACCCTTGTCATCGAAATATTTCTTTGCAAGAATTTTCGCGCGGTCAAGCATGTTGGGGGTGACCTGAGTACCCTTGACCATACCCAATTTCTGCTCCATGTCCTCACGCTCGCTCTTCTTCAACCCCACATAATTGATGTTGGAGATGCGGGGACGGACTGCCAGGTAAATGTGCAGATAGAGCTTCTCGCCAACGATGGAGTCGGCGGCGATGGCCACCTTAGAGAACAGACCATGCTTCCAATAGCGTTTTACCGCATTGGTAATTGCATCGCCAGGTATATCAATTTGTTCGCCTACTGTCAGTCCGGAAATGCCCGTGAGCACATAATCCTCATATCCCTCCACGCCTGACACAGCGATACCGCCCACCGTCAAAGTACGGGGGGTGCCGGCATACGATATGTCGGGATTGATGATCTTATCCTGTGCCAAGATCTGCATATTAGCGGTTGTGCCGAGCAGCAGGACGAAAATCGTTCTCATTTTCTTCATTTATCTCTTGTCTATAATATATTCTTGTTTATTATTCCGTCTTATTTGTTTTCCTCCACTTGTGCCTCGGTCTTTCCAAACCTTCGCTGACGTTGTTGGTAGCTGAGGATGGCTTTCTGTAAGTCTTCTTCTGAGAAGTCAGGCCAATATGTGTCGCAGAAGTACAATTCAGAATAAGCAATCTGCCACATCAGATAGTTGCTTATGCGCAATTCTCCTCCAGTACGAATCAAAAGGTCGGGATCTGGCATGAAACTCGTATCCAGATGCTTGCAGAAATTTTCTTCTGTCAGGACCTTCTCCAAATCGGGATAGTTGTGCAGCCCCTGTTCCATAGCCTCTTTCACCGTTTTCTTCATAGCCTCTATGATTTCCCAGCGTGAAGAGTAGCTTAACGCCACTACCATGGTCATTGCCTCATTCTTTGCCGTATGGTCCATGGTCTCCTGTAACTTGTCCTGTACCTCCTGTGGCAATCTCTTCAGGTCACCAATCACACGGAACCGGACATTGTTCTTCATGAAAATCTCGTCTTCCAATGAGGTCAGTACCAATCCCATCAAGGCTGCGATTTCGTCGGAAGGACGATTCCAGTTCTCTGTGGAGAACGTATAGAGCGTAAGATATTTTACCCCAAGGCGCACGCACTCCTTGGTGATGTGTCGTACGGTGTCAACACCTGCCTGATGTCCATAGCTTCTTTCCTTGCCACGTTCCATAGCCCAGCGTCCATTGCCGTCCATGATGACTGCAATATGCTCCGGTATCTTGTTCATATCCAAGTTGTCCATTTTTTTCCGTTTATAGTTTAAATCTTACTCAAAGGAGGTTTGCTCCTTGCGCCATCCGTCCTTGTTATAGCGTCCTTTCCAAACATTGCCGGTCTTGGCGTTGATTAGCCAATAGAACTTGTTCTCGTCTCTCACAAGGGTGAAGGGGGAAGTGCCGTCAAAGGTGTTGGGCATGACCACAGTGGTGTCAGCTTTCCACAAGAGACCACCGTTCTTGCTGTTATACCACTCACCCCCGCTTGTCAACGCCACATAGCCGCTGTCGCTTTCTGCCACCATGACCTGTGATGCATAAGGCAGTTTCTCCAGTTGGTTATTGTCATAGTTTATATAGTTCCAGCCGCTCACGTTTTCATCATCGTAGTCGAGTGTGCGGATCCAAGACACGGCAATGGTGTCTCCATGGGTGGCAGTCTTCTCATGAATGCCCATTAATAGGAGATTCTCTGTATTCTCGATGGAAGCTATCTTGGCCACATTGAGCGAGATGCTGTGGGTGGGAAGTGAGTCTGCAACAGCATCCAATGTCTCTGGAGTCCATGATACACCCTGGTTTCTCGACACGGAAATACCCGTGCCGTTGTAAGCGTAGAGGTATTTGCTGCTTGCACCAATCAACTGTGTGAGAGGGGCACCTGCTCCGACCTCAGCCCGTGTGGTTGCCTCACCGATCTCATACCACGAGGTTGCATCAATGGAACGATACACTTTACCTGCATCCAGGAGATAGAGGGCATCTTCTAATACCGCGACATTCTTGTAGGCATTCTGGCTGAAAGTCTCAGTCGGAACGACCTCGCTCCAAGACCTTCCGTCGCTGATTCCCGATTTATAAATCTTCAACTCGTTTCCGTCCGTACCCAACACATAGATGTTTGCCCCCATAGAAACAGCCTTCAAGTCTTGCAATGCGGCAATCTTCGCATTGTTGCTTGACAGACTGTGCCACTGGAAAGAGTCTGCTTTTTCCTGATGGGCGTTGACATTGACTGTATAAGTGACATATGCCGAACCATCATTATTGTATACGCGTAACTTTCTCGTTGAAGAGAGATCCACGGAGTCTGTGCTAGAATAAGATGCTTGGATAGAGTCCACGTTAATCTTCATCCAGACGATAGGACTGCTTTCCTTTGCCGTGATTGTAGTCAGTACCGACGATAACTTTGTGCCCATAGGCAGCGAATCCGGATTGTAGATTTGGTGGGTTGTCTGGTCTATGTAAAACTTGTATTTAGACCCAGTTACATCGGCAGACAAAGTAGTGTCATTGTTCGTGGAAGAGCTCTTGGCCTGATAATATCTCTTTACTGTACCGATGGAGAAAGCCGTAATGGCCGTATCATGGGTGTACTCGGTAGTATTATTGTCATTTGAATTCAAGCATGAAGACAAAGACAAACCTGCTGCAAAAAGCAAGATGAAAGCAAAAAACTTCCTATTCATTCCTATCTATTTATTTTTTAGCTGCAAATTTACAGAGAATTCTTTAAAAATAAGTCCTTTTAGCCACTTTATTATGCAAATTATTGATTTCAACAAGCATTTTTAAGTTTTTTAGTGATTTGTAGGAGAGTTTTCGCTCCATTTTAAGATAAAAGAATCCCGTTCCTCGTAAGAGGGACGGGATTCCGTATTGAACATTATCCGAAGATTCTGATTTAGAGCTGAGGACCAGCAGCAACGAGAGCCTTGCCAGCCTCGTTGGTCTCGTACTTCTTGAAGTTCTTGATGAAGCGAGCAGCCAAATCCTTAGCCTTCTCCTCCCACTGAGAAGCCTCAGCGTAAGTAT
>CAVCCB010000051.1:0-13509 GCA_963600595.1 Subdoligranulum sp. APC924/74
TAGGGTTCGATGAACTTGTCACTAGTACTTTATTGCATTTCATATACTACCTGCATGAGTTTCTTGCCCAGCTCGTCTGCCTCTTCCATGGTGGAAGCCTCGCTATATACACGGATGATAGGCTCGGTGTTGCTCTTGCGGAGGTGTACCCACTTGTCGGGGAAGTCGAGCTTCACGCCGTCGATGTCGGTAACGGTCACGTCCTGCTCCTTGCCATACATCTCCTTCACCTTCACGAGGATGGCATCCACGTCGGTGGAGGGAGTCAGGTCGATGCGGTTCTTGGCGATGAAATAGTTGGGGAAGCTGGCACGAAGCTCGCTCACCTTGCAGCCCTTGTGTGCCAGACTGCTCAGGAAGAGGGCGATGCCTACGAGGGCATCACGGCCATAATGGCTCTCGGGATAGATGACTCCACCATTGCCCTCGCCGCCGATGACAGCGTTTACGCCCTTCATCTTGGTGGTCACGTTCACCTCGCCTACAGCGGCTGCGGTATACTTGCCGCCATGCTTCTCGGTCACGTCGCGGAGGGCACGGGTAGAGGAAAGGTTGCTCACGGTGTTGCCCGGTGTCTTGCTGAGCACATAGTCGGCTACGCTCACCAAGGTATACTCCTCGCCAAACATCTTGCCATCTTCGCAAATGAACGCCAGACGGTCTACGTCCGGGTCTACTACGATACCCATATTGTAGCCACCCTTCTTCAGCTCGTCCATGATACCGCCCAAGTTCTTCTCCAGAGGCTCTGGATTGTGGGCGAAGTCGCCGTTGGCCTTACCGTTGAGGAAGGTATACTCCACGCCGAGTGCGTCGAGCAACTCGGGGAGGATGATGCCGCCCACCGAGTTGATGCTGTCCACGCAAACCTTGAAGTGGGCGTTCTTGACAGCCTCAACGTCCACAAGTTTCAAGGCAAGCACGGAGTCGATGTGGCGCTTGTTGAATGTATTGTCTTCGGTATATTTACCCAGCGTATCTACGTCGGCATACTCAAAGTCCTCCTTCTCGGCGATGGAAAGTACCTCGTTGCCGTTGGCGGCAGTGAGGAACTCACCCTTGTCGTTGAGGAGCTTGAGGGCGTTCCACTGGCGCGGGTTGTGGGAAGCGGTGATGATGATGCCGCCGGCCGCACCGCTCATGGTCACGGCAAGTTCGGTGGTAGGAGTGGTGGCAAGGCCGATGTTGAGCACATCATAACCCATGCCCATCAGGGTGCCGCACACCACGTTCTTCACCATCTCGCCGGAGATGCGTGCGTCGCGGCCTACGACGATGGTATTGCTCTTGGAAGCCCCGCTACGACGGATGAAGGTAGCGTAGGCAGATGTAAACTTCACAATGTCGAGCGGATTCAATGTATCGCCCGCCGGACCGCCGATAGTACCGCGGATGCCGGAAATAGACTTGATCAGTGTCATATTGACTAAAATCTTTTAAGTTTTTTCTGTTATCTTCCCCTTTGCAAGGTCATGTCATAAAGGCAGGCATATACACTTGCCGAGGCAGAGGAGGTACCGTAGGTATGCGGCACGAGGAGGCGCACATGGGCTATTTTGTCATCTGCTGTCTGTGGTCGTCCTATCTTCACCCATGTGAAAGGGATCAACCAGCCCGAAGGTACCGCCGCCGTAGTGCTTGAGGAGCCATATGCCAATGCCATCAAACTGCACGACGAGTCAAACGACCCCGTGAAGGTGCCCGAGGTATTGGTGACACTCATCTTGTCGGGAAGGGAGCCATAGGTACCCGTGTTGTTGCTCAACGCCCGGGAGGTGGAGCTGATGCGTGCCTCCAGACTGAGGTAATACTCCGTGAAGCGCACCAGTACGTCGGTGGTCTCACCCTGCTTGATATAGTCGCCGCATCCCTGGTCAATGACCTGCATATAGATACCGTTGCTCTCGAAGAGCACATACTCATTATTGTTTTTCGCCGTGTCGGTCAGGGTGAGTCCCTTCTCGAAGCGTTCCTTGAACTGCGCCTCGGTAATCACCTTGATATTCTCGTTGCGCAAGAAGGCGCTGATGGAGTCGCGCTCCTTGTTGCGCTTATCCGCATAAGTCTCACTACTACTGCAGGCGGCGAAGGAGGCCAACGCCACAACAGCTATCACAGCAAACAAAAGTTTCTTCATTATTCTAATAATCTGATTTGTTCGGCAAAGGTACGAAAAAGATAAGAAACAAGCGAAACTATGTCATTGATTTTATTATAATTTATCACTTCTTATAATTCCGCTTGTCATTGGGACATTCACCGCAAGTACTCAGCGTATGCGTCGAATGCCTTTATCACAACCTCCTCTGCCTCTTGCATGGAGCAATAAAGACGACCGCCGGAAGCATTACGGTGTCCTCCACCGTTGAAGAACTCCTCTGCCACCTTATTGCAGGGGAAATCATCAACGGAGCGAAGACTTACCAGGATGAGGTTGGGCTTGTCGGTGTCCTCGCGAAGGGAGACAGAGAACTTCAAACCCTTGATGCGCAATGGTTCGTTGACCAACCCCTCCAGGTCGCCCTTGATGAAGTGAAAGCGCCTCATCTCCGAACTTGTCACGGTGTAGTAGGAGGCGTGCAGGTCGTTATACACCTTCAGCTTCTTGCCCATCAGATAACCACGGAACTTGATTGCCCACGGACTGTAGGTATTGAATACGTTGCGGTAGATCTTGTCCTTGTCGATACCCTTGGTGAGCAACTGGCTGATGATGAAGTAGATGCTTGGGTCGTTGGAATTGTAGGCGAAGCCGCCCGTATCGGTCATCATGCCGCAATAGACACAAGTCGCCCATTCCTTGCCCACCTGTTCAAAACCGCCCAACTGCCATACCAGTCGGAACACCAACTCGCTGGCACTGCTCAACTTAGGGTAAGACACCATCAAGGCTGCATCCAACGCAGGAGCGAGGTGATGGTCAATGACCACCATTTTTGCCTTGGTGGAAGTCAGTACACCCTCCATCTCATCCACACGGTCGGAACGACTGAAGTCGAGGCAGAACACAAGGTCTGCCTCATCGAATGTCTGCTGTACCTGCTCCGGGTGCTTGTCATACCTCACCACCTTATGGCATTCCGGCAACCAAGTCAGGAAATCGGGCATGGCATCGGGGACGCAAATCTGTGCTTCCTTGCCGAGCGAACGCAAATACCAATACCATCCTAAAGAAGAGCCGATGGCATCGCCGTCGGGCGACTTATGGCAGCATATCACAATACGCTGAGAAGCCGCTATCATCTCTCGAAGGGTAGCGGCTTCTTGTTCTGTCAATAAATTGATGTCCATTTAGAAGAGCTTGTTGGGATAAACGCCCTCGTCGACGAGGCTTTGGATTCTGTCCACAACGCCCTGACGGTCTGCGGAGTAAGTCACGCCAAACCACTTGCTGGTGGTATCAAGCACCTTCACCGTAGCCGTACCCTCGTTGATAAGCTTGTTCACCATCAACGGGATGAAGAACTCAGCCTTCAGGTTCTCCATATTCTTGGGATCACTCAAGAACTCCTTGAAGTAAGCCTCGCTATGCTCGAAATAGTCAGGAGTGAAGCCCCATACGTTCATGGAGACAGGTGTGTTGTCACCGACAGCCACCCACTTGCCGTCCTCGTCCTTGTAGGAAACCTTGCCGTCGATGCGCATGATCTCGGTGCGCTCCACACAGGTGGTAAGGTTCTCCTCTGCGTCCTTGGAGCAGATGCCGCGAGCCACGGTACCGTTCTCGCTCAAGGTGTTGCCCACGCGGAAACCTACCATTGCATAACGGTTGGTACTACCCTCAGGAAGCTCGGAAAGGAACTTGCCGATGACCTTGAAGCAATCCCTGTTGTAGAAATCGTCGCAGTTGATGACACAGAAGGGTTCCTTGATGATGTCCTTCGCCATCAGCACTGCGTGGTTGGTACCCCAAGGTTTCTGGCGGCCCTCGGGAACTGAGAATCCCTCAGGGAGGTCGTCCAATGCCTGGAAGCAAAGTTCTGCGGGGATATGTCCCTCATACTTGGAGAGAACTTTCTCACGGAACTGGTCCTCGAAGTCCTTGCGGATGACGAAGACGATTTTGCCAAAGCCAGACTGGATGGCGTCATAAATACTGTAATCCATGATGGTTTCTCCGTTTGGTCCCAGGCCATCAAGCTGTTTCAGACCACCATAACGGCTACCCATGCCAGCCGCTAAGAGCAATAAAGTTGGTTTCATATCTTTAATTATTAATGGTTTGTTACGTTTAACGATGCAAATATACACATTTTTCCCGAATAACGAGCGCATCGGAATATAAAAAACACTTAAAAAAGGTCAGAACGGGTATCCCACCGCCAAGTGGAGGCTCTGGGCATCCTTGAAACGGCTGATGTTGAAAAATCCGCTTTTGCCCGTATCGTAGGGCACGTGCAGCCCCACGCCCCAGTCCACCCGCACCACGAACATACCCATGTCGTAGCGTAAGCCCACGCCCGTTCCCACAGCCATCTGCTTGTAGAAGGTATTGAACTTGAACTCTCCATAAGACAAATCGTCATCCATATTCCACACGTTGCCCGCATCCAGGAACAAGGCACCGTAAAGGCTGCCCCATATCTGCGGACGGTACTCCAGGTTGGCGACAAACTTGATATCACCTGTCCGGTAAATATATGAAGCCTCATTGTCTGAGTTGTCGCCAGGTCCGATGCTCCTCACATTGAAAGCCCTGATACTATTGGCTCCTCCCACATAAAACCGCTCATTGTAAGGAGTCGTCTCTGAGTTGCCATAGGTCCAGATCACACCTGCGTTCACATGTCCCACGAGTGTGGACTTGTCACTCATCCGCCAATATTTCACGAAATCTGTCTCTGCCTTCAGGAACTGGGCATAGGGATTCTTGAACATGGTCTTTTCTTTCTCGTTCCAATTTCTGCCAGCCGCCATATAGCCCAGGGAGAGGATGTTGCCCGCCTCGCTCACGGTCATCGCCCACACTATGGGATTGTGATAGTTCTGCGGGCTCTTGTAGGTATGGGTGTAGCTCATCTTGGGCACGAACTTGTTCTCCATCGCCTGTGCCAAGGTGTGATACTTTTCCAGCACCTTGTCAAAGGCTTCCGTCTTACTGTTCATAAACTCGTATGACAAGACCAACGGACTGAACGAATGACTGTGTTGGTAGGAAGTTGCCCAATCGTAGGTCAACTCTCCCGACACCACATGACGGCGGAAATAACCGGCGCGGTTGAGAATGTCCATGGATGCCTTGACGGCGGTGGTCGGTATACCGTAGTAACGGCGCGGGAAATGTCCCTGTCGGAAGCGGCGCTCGTTCTGTTCCATCGTTCGGAACATATTCCAAGGGGTTACGATACGCGGAAGCGACAATGATGCCTCCGCTCCCACCTCGTAGGAGTTGATCTTGTTGCTGTTGCCCTCGCCAGTGCGGACGGTCTGCCACTCATGGGAGCCGTGCAAATTGACATCGAGTTTCTCACCGCCCCTGAAGGCGTTGCGCTTGGCAAGACCAATCACCAGCTCAGGTCCTACCCTTCCCGTGGTCTTCGCCCTTGCGTTGGTCTCCACATAGAAATCATAGGGTTTGTCGAACACCAGGTCAATGTTGGCATCGAGCGTGTCGCAGAGCACTCCCCGGCCCAGCGTAGAGTCCGCCACCACTTTGCCACGAGGGGAAAACTGGATATTGGTGTAGCTGAAAAGGCCTGTGGAAGCCAGACTTTTCTTCGCCATTTCCTCATTCTCCACCTTATAGAGTTGGCGGGGGCGAAGATGGAGGTCGCGCAGCATCACACCGCCACGGATGGGCATTTTCTTGCCTGCATAATGGAAGCTGAGGTAACGGCGCACGAAGGAGTCGGTGAGCTGTTCTCCAAACTGTTTGCGGTAGTTGAAATTGATGTTTCCAATATACCACTGTCGCTTCGCCAGGGTATCGATGCTGTCAGCAAGCACCAGCCTCACCTGTGCTTTCCCGGGCGTATTGAGGGTGTCGGCAAGGTAAGAGGCATAACCGTTCTTATAATAATAGAATCCGTTGTTGCGGAACAATCGGGTGATACGCTGGCGCTCTTGCTCCAGCAGGGAAACATTGAAGGGCGTTCCCTTGCCTATCAAGGCTTGCGAATGTGTGGAGTCAATCAGCTGTTTGCCGTAGTCGGGAAATCCCAGATACGCCACAGAGTCAAGGGTCCAAAGATGTCCCAAACTGACATGATAAGCCACCTTCGCCGTCTTCGGGTTAGAGCCTGTGATGATGTCGTACTTCACCTGCCCGTTGAAATAACCGTATTTCATCAACTGGTTCTCCGCCACCTGTGCCCTCAACTGCGGGTTGACATTTCCCATCAACTTGGGTTGGGAGCCGAAAGTCTGGGTAAGCCATTTGGCGATAATGCCGTTGGACTGGGAGAAGGCGTTCCATATCCAAAGCCGTATGGGGAAAGGCGTGCGATGGTAACTGCTCCCGAAGAGCGAGCCGTTGGGTGCTGAAGCCAACACCGACTCCATCTCTGCCTTGGTAGAGTCCACATATGTCCCCTCCTCGTAGTTGGTATACTCTATCGGCTTCAGTCCCGTAAACAACTGCTCACCTTCCCTGAGTCCACTCGTGGAAGAGCATCCTGCCAGTAAGGCGGCGACAAAGACCGCCATTGCACTTATGTATATAGGGTGTAGTCTGTTCTGTCTCATAACTCTCATCACTTGTTCTTTTGTATTTTCAGCGGGTCAAACGACCTGGATTTCGCCATCGAGTCGCGTCTTGCCACCGTATCGGCAGGAGCTGCAGGAAGCTTCTGCTTCTCGGTCTTGAAACGGAAGATGTCACTGAAACGCTGCAACTTCCTCTGCCACTTGAAGCCTACGCCATACTCTCCTATCTGTCCTTCCAGCCAGTCATAGGTATTGTTGCTGTAGAAAGCACGGACATATTGGCTTGCCCCCTCATTGAGACGGTACTGCAGCTCCACATTGTTGAAGAACGTATTGTTGCGGGTGGCATTCTCCAGTTCCGCGCCCGTTGACACCTGACCACCGACACTGAAGCTCAAGCGGTTGTTGAAGAAGCGCTTGGCAAACTTGAAGTTGTAATCGGTATGCAATGCTCCCGTCGCCGTCATGGAGTTGTCCACCGACATCCCGACATCCAGTCCGATAGATCGCATTGCCGTACCGGCGATATTGTTGATCTCGGAGTTGAGGAAGGAACTCAAGGCGCTGTTCATGGTGAAGGAACTGGTGTTGCCGTTGGCAAGATACATTCCCGACGCCAACATGGTGATGGCAATCTTGCCTTGCTCCTCCACATCCATCGTATTCAGCTCTTCCTGCAAGGTGACATCATTGGGAGCGGAGATGATGAACTGTATACCGGGCTGGCTCAGCGTCTGGCTGAGTTTGACACCGCATACGAAGTCAACTGACCGTCCCGACCCTTCGCCCTCATTGACGGTGGACCTGACATCCTCGGTTGCCGTAATTGACAAAGTGGGATTGAAGGGATTGCCTGTAAACTCAATATAGCTCCCATCCTGGATGGTAAAGGTCTTGAGTGGGATGATGGGCAGGGAGTATTTCATCTCTCCGTTGCTTAGGGTATACTTGCCCGTGAGCTGGAGTTCATCGACAGGATTGTAACTCATCTGCAGGTCGCCTCCACCCATCAAGTCGATGTAGTTGGTCTTGTCTGTGTTCAGGGCACAGAGGATGTGCGCCGACTCGTCAATGGAAAGACTCATGGACATATCCAATCCTTCCAAGGCAGGACGCTCCACCACAATCTGCTTGGCGTCCTTGAAGTTGGTGAATTTCACCAGCTCGTCCAACTGATTGTCGGTCGTCAACTCCGACTCTCGCAAGATATAGGTCATATCAGTATTGCCGAGCACATCCAGCTTTCCCCTCATCTTCAGAGAAGACAATGGTCCCTGTATCATTCCGAAGAAGTTGACGTATGCCTTTCCATAAGCCTCCGACCGTGCATTCTCCTTGGCATCAATAAGCAGGAAGTTCTGCGCCCTCATGCGCACATCCAGCATCATGCGGTCGAGATTGGAGAAGTCGAGACTTCCCTGTACATTGAGCGGACTGGAGTTGTTGGCATACATCATGAAGTTTTCGAAGAGCAACTTGCTGTCCACTATCCTGACAGGGTCGTCATCAAACCGCATCGTCACACCGTAGGGCACACTCACCAGGTAGGCGGAATCCAAGTACACCTCGCCCTCCACGTCGAGCTTGTCCAGCGCACCTTTCATAGAGAGCTTGCCCTCGCCATATCCTTTCAGGCCCACGAGTTGGTCGGGCACGAAACCGTTGATGAAATGGAGCGGCAGCCTGTCCATGTCTACGTCGGCGTCCAGATAGCCGTCTTTCTCTGAAAGATAGGTACCCTTCACCGATGCCACCTCCTTGCCGTCATACTGCAGGATGCCGTCCACATAGTGGGAACCGTCGCTCTTGGGCATATACACGAACTCCGCCCCGACATTTCCCATCGGGCACTGCTCATAGCAGAGGTTGTTGACCGACAGGTTGGACGACACGGAAAGCTCGTCCTTCGTCTGGACCACATGGAAGTCGCCGTTCATGATGCCGGACACATCGGGCATATAAGGTATCACGCCCAACACCTTGTCGAGGTTGAAGTTGCCCATGCTGACGGTGATGTCCTGCAGCACGTCCTCGTTGTCATCGTTGGAATAGACACGCACACCCATGCCATTGGCAGCGGTCAGCACCAGATTGGCGGACACACGTCCGTCATCTCCCAACTTCAGGTAATTGCCGTCATTGGCAGTAAAGTTCTTATAGCCCAATATAGGATGGGTGTCCAATAGGGACACCTTGATGCCGTCATCTTGCAGCATCGCCGCAAGCCCCACATCCACACCCAAACGGTTATTGGCATCATAGATGCGGGCATCAATGTTGGAGCCCCTCTCTTGCAATTCACCGTTCACCAACGCGCGGAACACATACTGGGGATTCTTCTTGTTGTTCTCGATGCGTGCAGCGTAGCGGATGGTGTCACCCTGTGTCATGACGTTGGCACGGATGGTGTCCAGCTGTATGCCGTTCGCCACCAGGGAGTCCACATTCAGGTAGCCATTCAGACCGTCTATCGGGGAGGCATTCAAATCCATCTCCACAGACTTAAAATGATAGCCGCAATATTGTGCGAACCGGGAGATGAAATTGTCCTTGCCCGTGGAGAGGGCGATGTGCCCCATCGGGAAGTTATGACGTATCTTCACCTGGTCGATGTGGCGTTCCCTGAGTTGCGCCCTTATCTCCTTCTGCAAGATGTCGAGCCTGCCCAACAGTTTCTTGTAACCGCCATGGGCATCCAAGTCGAGGTGGAAATCGCCACAGTCTGCCACGGCGTGGGTGGTGTCCGGACGGGTATAGATGTCCAGATTGACACCCACCGGACGATAGGTTTTGTCGGTGGTCTTCAGGGTGACGTCACTCAACGTGGCAAACACCTTATGGGTGTCCTTGAGGTCGGAGCTAAGGTCCACCTGTCCGCACAACGACGCATTCATCTGACTCTTGGTCAACTGCATGTGATAGAGGTCGGCATCGCGCACATCGGCGATCACCGTCGCCTGCAACCGTTTGGTGTCGGTAAGGCCGTAGATGCTGACGAGACCTGACAGCAGTTCGTTCTTGCTGTCGATGTCAGCATGTATCTTTCCATTGGCAATGTCTGCATTTGCCTGGATATCGGTCAACTGATAAGTATCGTAGTGGATGTTGGCTATCTTCGCCTTGGCATTCAGTCTCGTACGAGGCGACAGGAAGTCGGTGCCCGTTCCCTTTGCCTCCAATGCGCCCGTAAACGAGTGGAGGTCTTGCCTTGGCAAAAAATGCTTTGCCTGGAGGTTCCTTGCCTGTATCTTCGCTTGGTAGGTGAGTCGGTTCATGTCGATACCCCCGTCCTTTTTCGTCGGGGCATCGATGGTGGCATCCACCTTCATGCTGCCCTTTCCCTCTGTCATCGCCAACTTGGCAGCGTAGTTCGTTCCGTCGATGCGCACATTGCCCTGTATACCGATGCCGCTCGGTATCTGCACCTCCCGATTCAAGGAAGGATCGAGCATGGCGGTCACAAAGCCCATGTTATAGGTGCGTGCCTTCAGATTAGCATCCAGTTTCAGGCGATTCATGTCCGTGAGATGGACGGCACTGCCCGTCGTCTCCAACAAGAAGGCAGTGGGAAGGCTCAGTTTGACACCCGAGAAAGAGAGATTCTGCAGGTTTCCCCTCACGGTCGCATCTACGCTCAGGGGGTAATAAGGCCAGTTGTCCCGCATCTCCTTGGGGAGTCCGTCCGCGAAAAGGAACAGGTCGGAACGTCCCACGGAGCCATGTACCTGTGCCATCAGCTTGCCGGGATTCCTGTCGTCAAAGGCATTCAAATCCATGTCGAACGTCGTCTGAAGACGGGAAACAGGGGTTTGGAGATATAGGTCGGGCAACTGTAACTTGACAGAGTCCATCACGAATCTGCCATAGAGTTTGTCCACCTTCAGGCCGCTCTTTTCCTTGAACTGCGCCTCCCTCACCTTCACGTCTATCTTGGAGTCGCAATAATAGAAGGAGTCCGCCTTCAGCGTCATCCCACCCAATGCCAGGTGGTTGAAGTCCATTCCCGTGACGGGACGCTCGAAATTGTTGTCGTATGCAAAATGCCCGCCTTGCCAGTCCAACTTACCCACTTGGTAAAGTCCCTTGTAGAGGTCCAGGTAAGTCTTCTCAGCCAAGGCTTTCTCGAAAAAAGCATTGACCTGGAGGGTGTCTCCAGGCATGTGTAGTGTAAAGTCTGTGTTCTTTAGTTTTAGTTGTTGCACATTGACCTTCCAGAAATTCGTGGAAGGTGTCGTGTCGGGCGGAACGGTATCACTCAGTTCCACCGACAGTTTGGCATCCGCCAGGAGAGCATTGTTCACATTGACGTGTTCCTTCCCAAGGTCGATGCCATGGGCCTTCAGATAGAGCCGTCCAATGTCTCCCTTGATTCTTGCCTCATGGATGAAGTTGGTGGTGTTCACCTTCATCTTGGTGAAGTCGAGTCTGTCCACCATCACCTGGCCATCGAAGAGGGGCATCAGCTGCACATCCACCACCATCTTTCCGATGTCGGCGACGGTATCCTTGCGATTCTTGATGGAGTCATTGGGCTGCAACACCTTTACGCCCTCCACGCCAAGGTTCAGGGGGAACACGAGCCTCACCTGTCTGACGGAAATATCCATGCCTGTGGATTCCGAAGCATACGAAGCCACCTGCCTTACCGCCCAGTTCTGTACGGGAGGAAAGTAAAGCAGCAGTGTTAGCAATATGATGAGGAGCATTGGCGAAAGGACGGCAACGCCCACCCATTTCATATACTTCTTCATAGGCATGGATTTTAAATGTCAGCGATGGCTCTCCAAAGATTATCATCAGGCAAGGGTGCCTCGACCGCTATCGTCTCCTTTGAGACAGGATGGACAAACTCCACCCTGTGTGACAGCAAGGAGATACTGCCGTCCGCATTGCTCCGGGGGGCGCCGTACTTAAGGTCGCCCTTGATGGGACATCCCATCTTCGACAACTGGCACCTGATCTGGTGATGACGGCCAGTCATCAGGTTCACCTCCAACAAGGAGTAATGGTCTGTATGTCCGATGACCTTGTATTTCAAGATGGCCTTTTTCGAGTTCTTTACTTCATGGTCATAAGCATAGCTCTTGTTCTGCTTCTCGTTCCTCACGAGCCAATGAGTCAAGGTTGCCTCTTCTTCCCGTGGCGTATTCCTGACTATCGCCCAATAGGTCTTGTGCACCTCTCCGTCACGGAACATATTGTTCAGACGACTGAGCGCCTTGGAGGTCTTGGCGAATATCACGAGTCCCGAGACAGGTCTGTCCAATCGATGCACCACGCCGAGGAACACGTTGCCAGGCTTCTGGTATTTCTCCTTGATATAATTTTTCACCGTCTCCGAGAGCGGTTCATCGCCGGTCTTGTCGCCCTGCACGATTTCGCCACTGCTCTTGGAGACGATGATGATATGGTTGTCTTCGTAAACTACCTGCATTTTATATCGGCAGTATAGATTACATGTTCATGCCGCCGTCGATCTGGATCACCTGACCGCTGACGTAGCTTGACATATCTGATGCAAGGAAGAGACATACGTTGGCGATGTCCTCTGTCTGCCCACCGCGGCGCAAAGGAATCTTCTTCATCCAGTCCTTGCGGATATCCTCCGGCAACTGGGCTGTCATCGCTGTCTCGATGAATCCCGGGGCTACGGCATTGGCACGAACGCCCTTGGGACCTAACTCCTGTGCGATGGACTTGGCGAGAGCAATCATACCAGCCTTGGAAGCCGCGTAGTTGCACTGGCCTGCGTTACCATGAACACCTACCACAGAGGCCATGTTGATAATGGAGCCACTGCGCTGACGGAGCATGATGGGAGAGCAAGCGTGGATGAAGTTGAAGGCAGACTTCAAGTTCACGTTCAACACTGCGTCCCACTGTGCCTCGCTCATGCGGAGCATCAAACCATCCTTTGTGATACCGGCATTGTTGACAAGGATGTCGATAGAGCCGAAATCAGCCTGGATTTGCTTCACCGTATTCTGTGTCTCCTCAAAGTCAGCTGCATTACCTGCGTAAGCACGGCATGTAACGCCGAGCGCCTCAATTTCCTTGCGGGTAGCCTCCAAGCCAGCTGCCATGTCGTCGTTGAGAACGAGGTCGGTGAATGCGATGTTAGCACCCTCAGAAGCAAATTTCATTGCGACAGCCTTACCGATGCCGCGGGCTGCACCTGTAACAAGGGCAGTCTTACCACTTAATAATCCCATTTTCTTGTTTTATTTTAATGATTCTAAATGTATAATTCGTAATAATCCTACAACCTGGTGTTCGTCTTACCCAAGGCACCATATACCACCTTCGCCACAAGTGGCTTGCTGCTTTCCTCTGTAAGGCCATGCCCCAAGCGTCCGTAGATGAACGGCACCTCCAAGCCCTTAATGCAATAATGGGTGATATCAGCCACCAAGTCCACGTTATCGATATCAAACTCACCGTCTGCTTTTCCCTCGGCATACACCTTGCGGAACAACTCTATCTCGTCCTCGTCAAAGTTCTTGCGGGCCTTTTCTACCATCCAGATATTTCGGAAGAACTCAGCCCTCAGATTACCGTTGCGCACCACCGTCTCCTTAATCATGCTTAGATGAGTGTAGATCAACTCGATAATCTTGTCCTGGGGACGGATTTTGCAGGCTGCCACCTCATCCAACTTATCCGAGAGACGCTCCAGCTCTGATTCTATCACAGCATAGTAGACATCCTCCTTCCTGCTGAAATAGGTATATAGGGTACGACGCCCCTTTCCCGATGCCAAGGCAATGTCGTTCATTGTCGTATTGGCTATGCCGTTCTTGGCAAAGAGTTGTCGGGCGACATCCACTAATTTCTGTCTTGTCTTGGATATTGACATATCTAAGT
>CAVCCB010000052.1:0-13488 GCA_963600595.1 Subdoligranulum sp. APC924/74
CGTCAGGCACCCGTAGACCATCGGATGAAATCACTTGATACGCTCGCCGTATCCCATTATAAGATGGTAGAGAACAGGGAGAATCCATCGGCTGAACTCTACGAAGATTTTACTAATAAGTACGCCCACAGGGAGACCTCCCTGCCCGAGCATTTCCGCATCGACCTCCGTCATTTCTGTATGCCCACTCCCAGTCGTGTGGTGACGAGCAACTTCGGTTACCGCGCCAGCTTCGGCCGTCAGCACAAGGGAATGGATATCAAGGTATACATTGGTGACTCAATCCGCGCAGCCTTCTCCGGCAAGGTGCGCATCGTGAGATACGAGGGCGGCGGTTATGGCAAGTATGTGGTGATACGCCACTACAACGGTTTGGAGACCATCTACGGTCACCTCTCTGCACAACTTGTGGAAGAGGGACAGGAAGTGAAGGCAGGTGACGTGATTGCCCTCGGCGGCAATACCGGACGAAGCACGGGTTCCCACCTCCACTTCGAGACCCGTCTCTGTGGTGTGGCACTGAACCCCGCCTTGTTGTTTGATTTCAGAAACCAGGACGTGACAGGCGACTACTACGATTTCAATCGCGATACTTACGCATTGGAGTCTACCGAGGCAAACAATGCCCGTGGAAAGATAGGCAATGGCGGTTATACCAAGGAGGAAGTGAACGGTGGCGTCGTAGGAAGATATGAGAGTGCCAATGGTGGTGAGAAGCTCTACCACAAGGTGAAATTTGGCGAGACCTTGGAGACCATTGCAGAGAAGCGTGGTGTGAGCATAGACCAAATTTGCCGATTGAACGGTTATAAGAAAGACAAGAAGCTGACCCCTGGTCAGATTATAAGATATTCCTAAATTAAGGCGAATCGTATTTTGTTAGCAGAATACAAGTTTTAGTCTTTAAGATAAAGGGGCAGTGGATTTGAATCCACTGCCCCTTTATCCTTACATCACTCCGAAGAAGCGGAGTACGTCGTTCAGGTTGGCCACTACCAGGAGGAGTAGCAGGATGCCGAAGCCCACATACTCGGCGCGCTCCATGAACTTGTCGCCGGGCTTGCGTCCCGTTACCATCTCATAGAGGAGGAAGAGAACGTGTCCACCGTCGAGGGCGGGAATGGGCAGAATGTTCATGAATGCCAGGATAATGCTCAGGAAGGCAGTCATCATCCAGAAGGCGTGCCAGTCCCATACCGAGGGGAAGAGGCTGCCCAGTGCACCGAAGCCGCCGATGCTCTTTGCACCTTCCTTGGAGAATACATACTTCATGTCACCCACATAGCCCGACAGCACGTTCCAGCCATACTTGATGCCGGCAGGGAAACTCTCGAAGAAGCTGTAAGACACATGCGTCACCTTATAGTCCATCATCACGGGATGATTGTAGAAGCCCAGTTTCACACCATCCGGCGTAGCCTGATACTGCACCGCCAAGTCCACAGTGTCCTTACCGGCACCCTCTCCACGGAGCAAGGTGATGGTGCCCGAAAGCACCTTCAGGCTATCCTTGCGGGTCTTGACTACGGACAGCATATCGTCCATGCGCCCCAACTCCTCCGACAACTCGTTGTAAGAACCCACAGCCTTGCCGTTGACCTTTGTGATTACATCGGTCTTTGTCAAACCAATCTTGTCGGCAGGAGACCCTTTCATCACACTGTCAATCTGCAGAGGTACGAAGATCTCTGTGAAGCGGGGACTCTCCTTGAGCATGTCGAGCATGTTCAGGTTGCCGGGCATGTTCAGGCTCACCTTCTTGCCGTCGCGCAACACGTCCACACGATGTGCCGTGGAGAGACCGCGAAACATATCGCCGTCAAAGGTCTTGAACTCGCCTTCCTCTGTTCCCAGGAGGATGTCATGGTCCTGGAATCCCAGTTTCTTGGCCTCGGTATTGAACTTCATACCATAGGTCATGTCCTTGGTGGCAATGTAGTCATCGCCCCAATGGAACATCACCATGGAATAGATGAAGAGCGCCAACAGGAAGTTCACCAGCACACCGCCAATCATGATCAGCAGTCGCTGCCATGCCGGTTTGCTGCGGAACTCATAGGGTTGTTCGGGTTGCTTCATCTGCTCGGTGTCGAAACTCTCGTCGATCATGCCCGAGATCTTGCAATATCCGCCCAGGGGGAGCCATCCCAGTCCGTAGGTGGTGTCGGAGTTCTTGGGCTTAAACTCGAAGAGATGGAACCAAGGGTCGAAGAACAGGTAGAATTTCTCCACTCTCACACCGAAGAGCTTGGAGAAGAAAAAGTGACCGCCCTCGTGGAGCAGCACCAAGATGGAAAGCGACAGCATCAGCTGCAACGCTTTGATCAAAAATACTTCCATTAACGTTGTAGAATTTAAAGAAGTTATAGAAGTTAAAGAAGTTAAGAGACATTAGTTAGTCTCCCTATTCCGCTTCTGATAATTCTTAATTATAAATTATTAATTATTAATTATACATTATTCATCAGTTCTGTGGCGATGCGCCTTGCCTCTGCATCGGTCTGCAGATAGACGTCGAGGTCGGGGCTGGCGTCGAATGTGACCCTTGCCATCGTCTCCTCGATGATGTCTGCCATCTGTAGGAACCCGCACTCTCCCTTGCGGAACCCGGCGTTCACGATCTCGTTGGCGGCATTGACGATGCACGACATGTTGCCGCCCTTCTTGATGGCGTCGAAAGCCATCTGCAGACACTTGAACTTCTTGTAGTCGGGCTCGAAGAACTGCAGGTCATGCGCCTTGAAGAGGTCGAGACGGTCACCGTCGAGATGCAGACGTTCGGGGAAGGAGAAGGCATACTGGATGGGCAGGCGCATGTCGGGCACGCCCAACTGCGCCTTCACTGCTCCGTCTGCAAACTGTACGGCACTGTGTACGATGCTCTGGGGATGGATCAGTACCTCTATCTTGTCGGCGGGAACGCCGAAGAGCCATTTCGCCTCCGTCACCTCGAAACCTTTGTTCATGAGCGAGGCGGAGTCGATGGTGATCTTCGCGCCCATGTCCCATGTGGGGTGTTTGAGGGCATCGGCTGCCGTCACCTTTTCCAGTTGTTCGTGGGTGTAGTTGCGGAACGGACCGCCCGAGCAGGTGAGGAGGATTTTCTCCACTTCATTGTCACCCTCGCCCACCAGACTCTGGAAGATGGCACTGTGCTCGCTGTCCACGGGGAGAATGGGCACGTGATATTCCTGAGCCAGATTGCAAATCAGCTCGCCTGCCACCACGAGGGTCTCCTTGTTGGCGAGACAGATTTTCTTGCGAGCCTTGATGGCGTGGATGGTGGGCTCCAGTCCGGAGAACCCCACCATGGAGGCAAGCACCATGTCGATGGGGGCGGCTTCCACGATGTCGCAGAGAGCCTGTGCGCCAGCGTACACCTTGATGTCGGGCTCGTCACGGAGCAGGTCTTTCAACTCCTCGTAGTGTGCCTCGTTGGCAATGACTACGGCGGCGGGGTGGAACAGGTGCGCCTGTTCGGCGAGTTCCTTTACCCGGTTGTTGGCGGTGAGACAGTACACCTCATAGAGGTCGCTGTGCTGCCTGATGACATCGAGTGCCTGTGTCCCGATGCTTCCCGTCGATCCGAGAATACATATCTGTTGTTTCTTCATTTCCTAATCTAAGTTTAATATTCCTTCGGGCAATGTAACCCTGATCTCCTTTTTCTCGGCATCCACTTCCTCTATCAGCTCGTTGCTTGCCGGGATGAGCAAGTCCTTGCCGTCGGGGGCTGTCACCTCAAAGAGGAGGTTGATGGTGGTGTCGTCCACATGGTCGATGACACCCACTGCCTTTCCAGTGGCGCTGTCCACGAGCGTGAAGCCGATAATCTCCGCCCACGTCATGTTCTCCCCGTCACTATCGGAGAGATGGCGGGGGAAATACACCTCGCAGCCTGTATAGTTGCGCGCCTGCTCCTGATTGTCGATGTCCTCAAACTTCACCAGCACGTTCTCGTCGTTCTTGAATCGGTACTCTTCCATGTAGAACGGAACGAGGATGCCGTCGATGTCGAGCACCAGGTAGTCGGCGTCCACACGGTCGAACACGTCATCGGTGATGGCGAATGAAATCTCTCCCTTTACCCCGTGCGGCTTGCCGAGCTTACCTATTTTATATACTTCGTCGCGTCTTATCATTCAACACTTAACATTTAATATTTGACATTGTTCAATCCTCCACGCGCCTGATGTTCGCTCCCAGTGCATTGAGTCGCTGCTCGATGTCCTCGTAGCCACGGTCTATTTGGGAGATGTTGTCGATGCGGCTTGTTCCGTCGGCACTCATGGCGGCGATGAGCAGGGCGATACCCGCGCGGATATCTGGGCTCGACATTCTGCCTGCGCGCAGGCGCAGGTTGTGGTCATGTCCAATCACCACGGCGCGATGGGGGTCGCAGAGGATGATCTGCGCCCTCATGTCGATGAGCTTGTCGACGAAGAACAGGCGGCTCTCAAACATCTTCTGGTGGACGAGTACACTGCCTTTCGCCTGGGTAGCCACGACGAGGAGCACTGACAGCAGGTCGGGGGTGAGTCCCGGCCAGGGGGCGTCTGCCAGAGTCATGATGGTGCCGTCTATAAAAGACTCTATCACATAGTGGTCTTGCTGGGGAATGAAGAGGTCGTCGCCCTCCACTTCGATTTTCACGCCCAGACGGCGGAACGAGTCGGGGATGATGCCCAGGTTCTTGACCGAAACGTCCTTGATGCGCACACCCTCGCCACACATGGCTGCCATACCGATGAAGGAGCCCACCTCGATCATGTCGGGCAGTACGCGGTGGCTTGCCCCATGCAGGCTGTCCACGCCCACGATGGTGATCAGGTTGCTGCCGATGCCGCTGATGCGCGCACCCATGGCGTTGAGCAGGTGGCAGAGTTGCTGGATGTAGGGCTCGCAGGCGGCGTTGTAGATGGTGGTGGTGCCCTTGGCAAGCACCGCTGCCATGATGATGTTTGCTGTTCCTGTTACGGAAGCCTCGTCAAGCAGCATGTAGCAGCCCTGCAGGTAGTCTGCCTTGATCTGGTAGACGTTGCGCTCCTCGTCATGCACGAAGTCTGCTCCCAGGTACTTGAATCCCAGGAAATGGGTGTCGAGACGGCGACGGCCTATCTTGTCACCGCCCGGCTGGGCGATGGTAGCCTTGCCAAACCTTCCCAGCAGCGGACCGATCATCAGCACACTGCCGCGGAGCGAGGAACACTTCTTAACGAACTCGCAGCTGTCGAGGTAGTCGAGGTTCAGCTCGTCGCTTTGGAAAGTGTAGTCGTTGCGGCTGTGGCGGGTCACCTTCACGCCTATCTCCTTGAGCAGCTTGATCAGGTTGTTGATGTCCAGAATATCCGGGATGTTGCTGATGCGTACCGGCTCCCGGGTCAAGATGGTGGTGCAGATGACCTCCAGTGCCTCGTTCTTGGCGCCTTGCGGCGTGATGGTTCCCTTGAGCGGATGACCGCCCTCGATGATGAAAGACTCCATAGGCTGTTCTCTATATGATTATTTTCTTCTTCTATTGTTGTTGTTGTTTTTGGGTGCTGGCTCATGGTTGGAGATGTGTTCAAACTTGAACGTACTCAGGTCGAGCTGTATCTTTCCGTCGGTGAAACGGGCCAGGTCTGCCGCCACCTTCTCCTCGTCGCAGGAACCGTGGCTCCACTGCAAGAGGTCGCGGCGCATTTGGTTGGCGGTAAGTCCTGCCAGGCGGTCACGCTCTCTCCCCGGTTCCATCGTCTTCAACTTGGCGAACAAGTCGAAAACCATCATTCCGTAATGGCGTACGGGAATCTTTTTCATAGGATAGTCCATCGGGGCAGGCTTCTTGGCGATGCTTGCCGCCTGCGCCACATCGAAGGGATAGTCGATGTCGAGTTGGAAACCGCTCATGATGGCGAGCTGGTCCCACAACTTGCGCTCATGGTCTGCCGCTGCCCGATGCTCGGGGAACATCCTGTCCATGATGGCGATGATGGTCTCGGCGCAACGCTGGCGCTGGGTGCGGTCTTCCAGTGACATGGCATGGTCCACCATCTGCTGTACCTCTCGGCCATACTCTGGCAGAACGAGCTTCTCGCGCTGTGTATTGTAATCCAGTCCTTGAATATTCATAATCTATATATAATAGGTATCTTTTTCAGTAATGTTGCTAAATCAGTTTCTTGGGCATCTTCGCCACGAAGTCCTTCAGGTAGAAAGGCACGAAGTAGGCTACGTCCTCGAACTTTCCCTCCACGAAGCGCTTCTCTGCCAGGGGTGCCATGTTCTTCGCCAGCGGTTGGATGTTCTCCACCAGTCTGGCATTGGGATGACCGATCACCTCCATGCACTTGGCGGCACCGTTGCCGAAGAAGTAGACCGTGCCGCGGTCCAGGTACTCCCTATAGGTCTCTGCGTCCACGATATCTGCCTGGATGGGGCGTACCTCCCTCAGGGCACGGTCGAACACCTGGGCATACACCTCCATTCTGCGGGCGTCGAGCATCGGCACCAGCAGGGCATCCTCTTCCTGGGGATGCTCACCGAGCAGCACGGGAACGGCAAGCAGCTCAAGGGTGGGCACGGCGATGAGTTTCACTCCTCGCCCATAGCAGATGCCCTTCGCCATACTCACGCCGATGCGCAGGCCGGTATACGATCCGGGACCGCAGCTGACTGCTACTGCCTCCAGGGGAATGGCATTGGAATCGATGAAGCTGATGGCCTCGTCAACGAACACGCCCAACTTCTCTGCATGATTGGGACCACTGTGGTCTTCCTTGTTGAAAACCACGGTTCCATTGTCACTAATTGCTACGGAGCACACATCTGTGCTCGTCTCAATATTTAATATACAAGACATAAAAATAAAATATATTCTTAAATAAGGTGCAAATTTACGCTTTTTCTCGCATTTTTTTGTACTTTTGCAGAAATTTAACGTGAAAGATTATATGATACAGTCAATGACAGGCTTCGGAAAGGCTACCGTCGCCTACAAAGAAAAGAAAATTAATGTAGAGATAAAGTCATTAAACAGCAAGAACCTGGACCTCTCTACACGTATCGCTCCCCTCTACAGAGAGAAGGAGATGGAGATACGTCAGTTCATCGCTAAGAATCTGGAGAGAGGGAAGATAGACTTCGCCATCTGGATAGAGAAGGACGTGGCTGCGGACGCCACTCCCATCAATGCATCACTTGTTGAGAATTATTACCGTCAGATTAAGGAAATCTCACACCAGACGGGCATTCCCGAACCTACTGACTGGTATGCGACGCTCTTGCGCCTTCCCGACGTGACGACCAAGACTGACGTGGAGGAACTCTCCGACGAGGAGTGGGAGACGGCACGTCTCGCCATCGGCGAGGCGGTCACCCACCTCATGGACTTCCGCAAGCAGGAGGGTGCCGCCTTGCAGAAGAAATTTACGGAGAAGGTGGACAACATCCAGTCGCTCCTCGCCAGCATCGAGCCCTACGAGAAGGCACGCGTAGAGAAGATCCGCCAGAGCATCGTCACCGGCCTGCAGCAGATTCCCAACGTGGAGTATGACAAGAACCGACTGGAGCAGGAACTCATCTACTATATTGAGAAACTTGACATCAGCGAGGAGAAGCAGCGCCTCGCCAACCACCTCAACTACTTCCGTGAGACCATGAACGAGACGGGACACGGTGTAGGAAAGAAACTCGGCTTCATCGCCCAGGAGATGGGACGCGAGATCAATACCACCGGCTCCAAGAGCAACCAGGCAGAGATGCAGAATATCGTGGTGAAGATGAAAGACGAGCTGGAACAAATCAAGGAGCAAGTCTTGAACGCACTTTAAAGTGAAGAGCGAAGAATTCAACAGTCAACATTTAACATTCAACATTATGAGAAATGGATTATTGATTTTCAGCGCCCCATCGGGCAGTGGAAAGAGTACCATCGTCAACTGGCTGATGCAGGAGCATCCTGAGCTGAGATTGGCTTTCTCCATCAGCTGCACCTCCCGTGCTCCGCGAGGTACGGAGCAGAACGGTGTGGAGTATTTCTTCCTGACCCCGGAGGAGTTCAGGACAAAGATCAATGCCGACGAGTTCCTGGAATACGAGGAGGTGTACCAGGACCGCTATTACGGCACATTGAAGGAGCAGGTGGAGAACCAGCTGGGTGCCGGCGACACCGTTATCTTCGACGTGGACGTGAAGGGAGGTGTCAACATCAAGAAGTTCTATGGCAATCGCGCCATGAGCATCTTCGTGCAGCCCCCTTCGGTGGAGGAACTGCGCAAGAGGTTGAACGGCCGTGGCACCGATGCACCCGAGGTCATCGAGCAGAGACTTGCCCGTGCAAGCTATGAGTTGACCTTTGCCCCGCAGTTTGACCATGTTGTGGTGAATGACGACCTGGAGAAGGCGGAGCAGGAGGTATATCGGCTCGTGAAGGAGTTTTTGGAAGTCGGAAGTTAGGAGTATGAAGAGTGTAGGAATTTTCGGGGGGAGTTTTAATCCCGTTCATACGGGCCACATTGCCCTGGCGAAGAGCCTGGGCGAGAAGGCGGGGCTGGACGAGGTGTGGCTGATGGTGTCGCCGCAGAACCCTTTCAAGAAGGAGGCGACCGATCTCCTCGACGACCTCTCCCGACTGGAGATGGTGAGGAAGGCTGTAAGGGACGAAGAGCGGCTCAAGGCGAGCGACTACGAGTTCCGGCTGCCCAAGCCCTCCTACACCTGGCACACCCTGCAGGCACTCATCCACGACTACCCCGGCACCGAGTTCACCCTCCTCATCGGCGGTGACAACTGGGCGGCGTTCGACAAGTGGTACTGCCATGAGCAGATTCTCTCCACCTGCCCCATCGTAGTCTATCCCCGCCAGGGCAGCCCCGTTGATACCACCCACCTTCCGCCAGGCGTCACAGTTGTCGATACCCCCCTGCTCAATATCAGCAGTACGGAGATACGCCAGCGTATACGCGAGGGCAAAAGCATCCAGGGCATGGTGCCGGAATGCATCGAGCAACTTGCCATCAATAACTACAAGCAACAGAACCTATGAGTTGGAAAACCCTTACCAAGCAATACCTAAGGCTGGCGTCCGCCCCCATCAGGAGGAACGCCAACTTCTTCATGTTCATGTATGTTCTCGGTGTTGTGAGTACTGTCATTACATTGCCCGACAACCCCAACGCCACACTCTACGAGAACCTCTTCCCCGAACTGTTCGTGGAACTCTACCTGCTCTGTGCCGTCCTCGCTCCCTTCCCGCACAAGGTGAGGCTCTGCCTAAGAGCGGTGCTATACATTATATTATACAGCATCGCAGTAGCCGACACCTACTGTTTCGTCAACTTCGGTTCCACCCTCAACCCCTCGATGCTGATGCTCGTGGGCGAGACCAACAGTTCCGAGGCGAGCAACTTCATTTCCTCCTGCCTCTCTGCCTCCACGGTATTCAGCAGTGTGGGATGGGTATTGTTGCTCATCGTGGCGCAGGCACTCATCGCCATCTTCCGCCGGCAGATAGTGAAGCTTTATGTATTCCTCGTCACCTGCGTGGAACTGTACGGACTGAAGAAGCGCTTCGCCTTCGTACCCAAGGTGACGCAGGTGATGCCCTGCTGTCTCACCCTCGCCGGCAGTATCCTCTTCATCGTCGGTCTCTTTACCTCGTGGCCCAACAAAGTGGCTACCCACCAACTGATGTCGGCAAGGAGCATCGGCGAGGTGGAGCACATCCTCACGAGGAAAGATTGCGC
Source organism: Subdoligranulum sp. APC924/74 (assembly GCA_963600595.1). Classification (GTDB taxonomy): domain Bacteria; phylum Bacteroidota; class Bacteroidia; order Bacteroidales; family Bacteroidaceae; genus Prevotella. The sequence goes on from CAVCCB010000052.1 coordinate 9,726, forward strand.
CAACCTCTATCTGCCCATCCACCGGCTCTCCTTCAGTATCTACGCCAACAAGCTCACGGCGCAGCAGATCACCACGCTCATCCATACCGCCCACAAGGTGAGTGTGGACAGTTGCAGCTACCGCTCGCCCAACATCGTGCTTATCATCGGCGAGAGTTTCGGCAAGCAACACTCCCAGCAATACGGTTACTTCATGAAGACGACCCCACGCCAGGTATTGCTGGAGAAGACCCGCAAACTCACCAAGTTCAGCGACGTGGTGACCTGCTGGAACCTCACCAGCTTCGTGTTCAAGAACGTCTTCTCCACCCATGTCATCGGCGAGAAGGGAGAATGGTGCGACTATCCCCTCTTCCCCGAGCTGTTCCGCAAGGCGGGCTACCATGTCACCTTCATCACCAACGAGTTCCTGCCCCAGGCGAAAGAGGCGGTGTATGACTTCAGTGGTGGCTTCTTCCTCAACAACCCCGAGTTGAGCAAGCTCCAGTTCGACAGCCGCAACACCGAGCTTCACGCCCTCGATGACGGACTTCTGAAAGACTACGACGACTCGCTGAAGGCGCAGCGCACCGATCACAACCTCATCATCTTCCACCTCATGGGACAGCACGTGAGCTACAAGAACCGCTACCGCAAGGAACAGGCGCACTTCTGGGCGAGCAGCTACGAGGACAAGCGTCCCGACCTCGACAACTGGCAGCGCAAGACACTGAGCTACTACGACAACGCCACCCTCTACAACGACTCCATCGTGGCGCAAATCGTGAAGCGCTTCTCCAAGGAGAACGCCATTGTCATTTATATGCCCGACCATGGAGAGGAATGTTATGAGGGCAACCGCGGCTTCATCTGCCGCAACCACTCCTCGGCAATCGACTGGGAACTGGCGCACTATGAGTTCGAAATCCCCTTCTGGATCTATTGCTCGCCCAAGTACATCAAGACCCACCGCGACATCTACCGGCAGATACGCCGGGCGAAGGATAAACGCTACATGACCGATGCCTTGCCCCACTTGCTGCTGTACCTGGCAGGCATCGAAACACCCACCTACAAGGAGGAATACAACATCCTGAGCCCCAAGTACAACGAGATGCGTCCCCGCATCCTCAAGAACTCCGTGGACTACGACCAGCTACGCGACGAGCACATGGCGGAGGAGGCAAAGAAGAAGGCGGAAGAAAAGACCGCCAAGAAGAATAAGACGAAGAAAAGAAAGGAAAAGAAATGAACCACCAATCGATATTGTCCAGACAGGCGTGCAACGCCCTTAGGGGACTTGCCATCATCGGCATCTTCCTGCACAACTACTGCCACTGGCTCGGTCCCATCGTCAAGGAGAACGAGTACCAGTATTTCCAGCACAATGTGGACTGGCTTTCGCAAGTGTTGGCAAACGCCGACATTCTCCTGCCCGTCCATCTCTTCTCCTTCTTCGGCCACTACGGTGTGCCCGTGTTCCTCTTTCTCAGTGCCTATGGACTCGTGATGAAATACGAGGCTCGGTCTCATCTCTCCCCTGAGCAGGAAGCACAGGTATACAACCTCTCCGGCAAGGCGAAGTCCGACTGGCGGGAGCCCCTGCGCTTCATCCGCTACCACTATCTGAAACTCTTCAAGATGATGATCGTGGGTTTCGTGGCCTTCACCATGCTCGACTACATCACGCCGGGCACCCACAAGTACCAGTTGCTCGACATCGTGGCGATGCTGGGAATGTTCAACAACCTCCTGCCCAATCCCGACCACATCATCTGGCCCGGCCCCTACTGGTTCTTCGGATTGATGCTACAGCTCTACATCGTCTACCGCCTTCTGCTCTATCGCCGCCACTGGGGATGGACAGTCGCGCTGATGGCCATCTGCCTCGGCATCCAGCTCGCCCTGGGCTTCGACAATCCCGAGAGCGAGGCAATGAACCGCTACCGCTACAACTTCATGGGCGGCATGCTGCCCTTCGGCCTCGGCATCCTCTACGCCCGCTACGGCGAAAAGATACTCATGACCTTCCATTCCCCCGTCACCAACCTCTTCGGCTGCATCTTCTGCCTCTCGCTCATCTACAGTCTCAGCGGCAGCATGGTGGGCTGGACCTTTGTGCCCTTCTTCATCTGCCTCTTGAGTGTGCTGGTGGCAGAGCTGTTGGAGAACGTGCAATGGCTTTCAGGCATATATAAGGTATTGGAGTGGACGGGCAGCATCTCCGCCGCCCTCTTCGTCTGCCACCCCATCACGAGGAAGATTTTCATCCCCCTGAGCCGTGGCGGCGACATCTATGCCGGTCTCTTGCTCTACATCGTGTCCAGCCTCTGCCTCGCCTGGCTCTTCTCACAGCTGATGAAGAAGATACCCAATCCGAAATTAGTTAAATAATATAATGAACATAGCAGAACAAATACATTTTAAACTCCAACTAAAGGAGAATTCCGAAGTGGAATATAAATCAGCTGCTGGCGGTTTTCCAAAGACTGAATTTTGGCGTTCATTCTCAGCCTTGGCCAATACCGATGGTGGAACTATTGTGTTGGGGGTGAAAGAGAAGAATCACAAATTCACACCAGATGGCGGTGCAGATGTAATAGCGAAAGGATGGAGGGATAACGGTTGGAGTACACCTACAGTTGAGGAAAAGAGTAACCCAGATAGAATTCAAACATATCTTAAACTGGGAAACAGCATAAATATCCCTACGGAAACTACTGCTATTTCTACGGAAACTACTACGGAAACTACTACAACAACTACGGAAACCCTTACCGATACTACGGAAATTATTCTCAAAATGATAAGTAACAATCCTAAGGTTACAGCCAAGGAGATTGCATTCGTATGTGGAATCACAGAAGACGGCGTTGCTTATCATATTAAGAAATTGAAGCAAAGTGGTCGGATAATTCGCATCGGAGGCTCACGCAATGGTGGTGAATGGAAGGTTGTTGAATAACTATCTTGCTTTCCAACAGACTGCCCTGCGAGTGTTTGTCTGTACTCACCGGTGCCGTGGCGCTGAGGCGAACCACAGGATTTCTGTCAACTGCTCATTTTATGATGGTTCAAAATTTATAGTAGAAACTGACGGACGGCAACACCTTGATGGCAAACTCCAAAGGCTTGTAGCCCGATAATAGGGCTGTGGCGGTCAATTTGTAGCTACAGACACTACAAATCGGCTGTCATAACAGAAAATTGATACGAAAAGTAAATATTTTCAATGGTTTATTCTTTTAATTGGATAGAATTTTATACTTTTGTGGTCAATAATTGACAATTCTATTAAGAAAAAGTCGATTGGTCTAATCTAACCTCTGAGTAATAACATTGGAAGATAACACCAAACAGCCGCAAGTGGCTGATGCTTCATTGTATAATGGGCAACCTACCGACACAGGCTTATCGTGTCCAAGTGCAAGACTTACCTCTTGTACGCCCTCCATCTCAAATAACAAAGGTGGGGTGTCGGTAGAGAATGTACCTGATGCAAACAAACAATGGTTTGTGCTGCGAGTTTCATATGGGCGTATCATCAAGGCTAAAGCATTTGTAGAAGCTAAAGGAATGGAATGTTATGTTCCTATGCGATACAAAGAGGCCAAGAAGCAAGGGCGGAAGCGAATCATCACTGTTTTTCTTCTCCCCTCGTTTATTTTTGTCCACTCGGCCTCAGAACAAATTGAATCGCTATTACATGATGTCAGAGTAAGCTCCATTGAGGGCCGTCCTCTGTTGAGTTTCTACTTCGATCACACTGCACATAGCAGCGATG
>CAVCCB010000053.1:0-13363 GCA_963600595.1 Subdoligranulum sp. APC924/74
GAACCGGGGTCACCCTGACGACCGGCACGACCACGCAACTGGCGGTCTACACGGCGGCTCTCATGACGCTCTGTACCGATGATGGCAAGACCGCCCGCAGCCTTCACCTCAGGAGTCAACTTGATATCGGTACCACGACCAGCCATGTTGGTGGCGATGGTGACGGCACCCTTGCCATTGGTAGAACGTCCAGCCTCGGCAACGATCTGAGCCTCCTGCTGGTGCAACTTGGCATTCAACACATTATGGGGAATGTTGCGCATCTTGAGCATCTTGCTCAGCAACTCAGAGATTTCCACAGAAGTGGTACCCACGAGGACGGGGCGGCCCACATTGCGCATCTCCTCGATCTCGTCGATGACGGCACGATATTTCTCACGGGCTGTCTTATAGACACGGTCATCCAAGTCGTGACGGGCGATGGGGCGGTTGGTAGGAATCTCCACCACATCGAGCTTGTAGATGTCCCAGAACTCACCAGCCTCGGTGCTTGCGGTACCGGTCATACCACCGAGCTTGTGGTACATACGGAAGTAGTTCTGCAAGGTGATGGTAGCGAAGGTCTGTGTGGCAGCCTCCACCTTCACATGCTCCTTGGCCTCGATAGCCTGGTGCAAACCGTCGCTCCAGCGGCGGCCCTCCATGATACGGCCGGTCTGCTCGTCAACGATCTTCACCTCACCGTCCATCACAACATATTCATCGTCCTTATTGAACATGGTGTATGCCTTCAGGAGCTGCTGCAAGGTGTGAACACGCTCGCTCTGTACACCATAGTGAGCCATCAGCTCATCCTTGATGTCAAGGCGCTGCTGGTCGTCCAAATCGGTACGTGCCTCCAGCTCACTCAACTGAGTGGCGATATCGGGCAACACGAACAGTTCCTTATCGTTCACCTGCTTGGCAAGCCAGTCGGTACCCCTGTCGGTGAGGTCAGCGGAATTCTGCTTCTCCTGCACCACGAAATACAAAGGCTCCACAGCCTTGGGCATCTCACGGTTGTTGTTGGCCATATAATACTCCTCGGTCTTCAGCATGCCCGCCTTGATGCCTTCCTCGGAGAGGTACTTGATCAATGGCTTGTTCTTGGGCAGTGCCTTGTAAGAACGATAGAGTGCGAGGAATCCCTCTTCGGTCAAGTTCTGATTCTTGGTCTTTGTTCCCTCCGCAATCTTCTGCTTAGCCTCGGCGAGCAACTCTGTAGCCTGCTTGCGCTGCACCTCGTAGAGTCTCTCCACCAATGGCTGATACTGCTCGAACATCTGGTCGTCGCCCTTGGGGATAGGACCGGATATAATAAGAGGTGTACGTGCATCGTCGATCAACACAGAGTCGACCTCATCGACGATGGCGTAGTTATGCTGACGCTGCACAAGGTCGGCAGGACTCACAGCCATATTGTCACGGAGGTAGTCGAAACCGAACTCATTGTTGGTACCGAAGGTGATGTCTGCCATATAAGCCTTGCGACGGGCATCAGAGTTGGGACGGTGCTTGTCGATGCAGTCTACGGAGAGACCGTTGAACATATAGAGAGGACCCATCCACTCAGAGTCACGCTTAGCCAGATAGTCGTTGACAGTAACGACATGAACGCCATTGCCGGTCAGTGCATTCAGGAACACGGGGAGAGTAGCCACGAGGGTCTTACCCTCACCGGTAGCCATCTCGGCAATCTTACCCTGGTGCAACACGGTACCGCCGAAGAGCTGCACGTCATAGTGTACCATCTCCCACTTGAGGTCATTGCCACCGGCTGTCCAGTGGTTGTGGTAAATCGCCTTGTCGCCTTCGACGGTGATGAAGTCGTTCTTAGGGTCGCTTGCCAACTCACGGTCAAACTCAGTGGCAGTCACCACAGTCTCCTCATTCTCAGCGAAACGGCGAGCGGTATCCTTGACGATGCTGAAGGCAGTGGGCAACACCTCGTTGAGCGCCACCTCATAGTTGTCGAGCGCCTCTTTCTCCAACTTGTCAATCTGGTTGAAGATGGTCTCACGCTCGTCGATGGGCGTATCCTCGATGGTAGCCTTCAGCTCGGCGATCTTCTCGCGCTGAGCCTTGCCTGCATCCTGTACATACTGCTGTATTTCTTTTGTCTTTGCACGGAGTTCGTCATTGCTCAAAGCCTTGATGTTGGGGTATTCGGCTTTCACTTTCTCTACGATGGGCTGGATCAACTTCATGTCACGGGTTGACTTGTTGCCGAACAACGACTGAAGAATTTTGTTAAAGTTCATTGTTATGTTTGATTTTTTATTATTATTCGTTATTTTTATAAATTGGTTGCAAAAATACAAAAATTATCTGTAAATCAGCAATCTTTCACCAACAAATGCCTTTTCGGGAGGCACTTTTTGTCCTTACAGGCTGTTTGGACCACGAATAACAATACTCCCGAGCGAGATTTGCGGCTTGCGCAGAACGACGGGAAGGAAGGTGACATGATACTGACTTTGTGGCAGAACAAGCGTCTTGCGTTCCTCCTGCGAGGCATCCTTCATCACCTTGATGACATAGAGGATGTCATCTTCCAGGCTCTTCGCCTCGGGCTGCTGGATGAACTCGTCATAGGATATATCCGTCAGCGCAAACCTCAGTGCCTGCTGATAGGTCTGCGCCTCCATGCCTGTTGCCGCAAGGACAACCAAAAGGGCGGTGATATATCTATTTACCATGTCTTTTCTTTTATTTCTTTACGAGTTTATTCTTGTTGCGGCAATGCAATGCCGTCCGCGTTTCGTACCTTAGCAGCAAAGATAGTGCCAAAATATTCATGCCCTCGGCATAATCCTGGCAGAAGCCGAGCACAAGGCCGAACAACAGCATGGCTGCCCAGGCGTGGTAATACCAGGGCATCTTGCCTTTTCTCAGCTTCTTCGCCACCTTCCACACAAAGAACAGGTTGAGCGGATTGAGAATCAGTATCTGGAAGTTGACCTGCACCGTGGGATGCTGCGAGAAGACCATCGCCAGGAGGATGAAGCCCGGCAGACCCGTGAGCACGAGCAGGGCAGTGTCGAGCCACCAAAAGTTCTTCTTCTTCCAAGTCTCCACAGCACAAAGCGCCAGGATGACCAATGCCAGGCAAAGGAACACCCCCCTCGGGGTAACGGGTTCCGACTGGACAATCTCTGCCTGCGGGGCAACCACATAGAACGTGGTGTCGACCAGAGCGATGCGGGACTTTTTTGCAACAGGAGACATATCCGCATACGCATCAATGTCAGCCCTTGCCTGGACAGCAAAGTCATGGCTGAGGTTATCGGGCAGAAACTCCCACTCCTGGCGGTTGATGCTGCGGTCGGCGAAATATCCCAGGAGCAAGTCATTGCCGAACCTCGCCCACCTGTGGTCCCCGTTCCACTTGTGAATCTCCCCACGGTAAGAGGAATGGGGTTCCGACTTTGGCAGCCGGATGTTATCGGAGCCGATATTTTCGACAATCATATTCCTGGCCCGTGTGGTACAGTTATCGAAGAAGAAGTTATACCTGTAGGTACGGTTCTCGGGGCGGGCATTCTCCTCAATGGCACGCACAATCTTCAGTTTCTCTTCCCTGCTGAGACGGATGCGCTGCTGCTTCACCCATCTGCCCTGAGAGGCGTACTCGGCGATAAAGTCAGACATGGGGAAGATGCCAATCTGATAGTCGGTCATGCCGAAGACAAAGCGGAGGATGAAGAAATCCTGACCGAAGCTGAACATGCCCCAGTTCACCGCCATATCCGTGGCGTGCGCCCTGTCCTCTACCCGCAACGCCGTATGTCCATAATAAGACCACACCTCACCGCCGGGTCCGCAGGTGAGGAGTGAGATGTCCACGGAGTCAAGCCAGGCATAGGCATCCCTGTCAGCAAGAGTGCCCTGCGCAGGAATCTCCGCAGCGAAAACCGCCGGTTCATCCTGTGCCCATGTCGCAGTCGTTAAATTGGTTAACAAAACGACCAAAAATGCCCTGAAAATATAGTTAAAACGTTTCACGATGCAAAAATACCTTATTATTTTGGATTATCCTTCTTTTTTCTCGATTTTTTTCAATACTTTTGCACTCTGAATATAATTTTGAATGATTCTTTATAAATGAGAAAGCTTATCTTAGCAACCCTTCTTCTGGGTTCTGCTCTTATCGCCAATGCCCAAAGCGGCACCAATTCGCCATACAGCCAGTATGGTCTGGGCGTATTGTCTGACCAGACCTCCGGCTTCAACCGAGGCATGAACGGCGTTGGACTGGGTTTCCACGAGCACAACCAAGTGAACTATCTCAACCCTGCATCCTATGCTTCGCTTGACTCCCTGACGTTCATCTTCGACGCCGGTCTCTCGGGCCAGATTACCAACTTCACGGAGAACGGAGTCAGGAAGAATGCCAAGAATGCCAATTTCGAATATGCCGTGGCAGGTTTCAGGGCTGCCAAGGGAGTGGGTGTCAGCTTCGGTATCATCCCCTTCACCAATGTGGGCTACAGCTATTCCCACAAGGACTGGGTGAACAGCACCAGCAAGGACGTATACTACACCAACACCTACGCCGGCGAGGGCGGTATCCACCAGATATATCTGGGAGCGGCATGGTCGCCCTTCATCGGACTGTCATTCGGTGCCAACGTCTCCTATCTCTGGGGCTCCTACTCGAAGTCTGCCACCAGCACATACAGCAACTCCTACTACAAGTCGCTCGTCCGCACCTACTCCTCCCAGATCAACAGCTACAAGCTGGACTTCGGCGTGCAATACACCCACCGTCTGGGCAAGAGAGACTGGATGACCGTCGGTGTAACCTACACGCCGGGCCACAACCTCGGTGCCGATGCAGAGATGAAGATTGTCTCCGCCAACAGCCAGACCAACACAGCCGACACCATCCCCTTCTGCATCGCCAAGGCGCACCAGATCCCCACCATGCTGGGAGCTGGCCTGATGTGGAACCACAATGTGCAGCTGAAGGTGGGAATCGACTACACCCTGCAGAAATGGGGCAGCATCGGCTACCCCACCTTCGAGGCAGGAAGTGCCGATGCCACGACAGGCATCAATGACAGCAAGTATGTATTGCGTGACGGCATCTACCAAGATCGCCACAAGGTGAACCTGGGCGTGCAATACTGTTACGGAGAGCGCGACCGCCGTTTCCTGCACCGCATACAGTACCGTGCAGGTGCAAGCTACGCCACCCCCTATTACAAAGTAAACGGCTACGACGGCCCGAAGGAGTACTCCGTGAGCGCAGGTTTCGGCATTCCCATCGTCAACAACTACAACAACCGCTCCTTCCTCAATATCAGCGGTCAATGGGTGAGAAGTTCTGCAAAAGACCTCATCAAGGAGAACACCTTCAGGCTCAACATCGGCTTCACATTCAATGAGGACTGGTTCAGGAAATGGAAGATGCAATAATCTTCTTGTATATATAATAATGTATAGATTAAGAAACTCACTTTTCGGACTCCTGGCACTCCTGCTCCTTGCCGCCTGCGAGGAACAGGTGGAGCATACAGCGCCAGCCATCCGCGAGCGCGACTCCGTAGCCGTGATGACCTCCTATGGAGTGAACACGCTGATCAGTGACTCGGGAGTCATCAAATACCGCATCGTGACGGAACGGTGGGAGGTGAATTCCAACCGCAATCCGTCGAAATGGACTTTCGACAAAGGCATCCTGTTGGAGCAGTTTGACGAGAAGTTCCATATCAACAGCTACATACAGAGCGACACCGCCTACTACTATGACCAGCAGAAGATATGGAAGCTCTACGGACGGGTGCGCGTATTGACCAAGGACGGCCTGCGCTACACGAGCGAGCAGCTCATCTGGGACCAGAACAAGCACGAACTGTCCAGCAATGTGTTCAGCAAGCTGGTCACCCCGGAACGCACCCTGCAAGGCTCGCATTTCTGGAGCGACGAGAAGATGACACGCTATTTCGTAAGCAACTCCAAGGGCAGCTTCGTGAAGGAGGACATGGCAGGGGGGCAGAATGACACGTTGAGTTCGCAACCCGACTCCGTGAAGAACAGTTTCCGTCAGCAGGCCACTCCACAGCGTGCCACCACGATACCCATTATGCACTAAAACAATACAGCAAAGGATTTTAGAAGATGGAAGAAGAAGTAATCAACCTTGTAGTCGGCATCATCATCACGATGGTTTTCTCCGCCTTCTTCAGCGGAATGGAAATCGCATTCGTCTCCTCCAACCGAATGTTGGCGGAAATGGGTAAGGACAAGAGCAGCCTTACCAAGCGTCTGCTGTCCCTGTTCTACAACCACCCCAACGGATTTGTCAGCACGATGCTGGTGGGCAACAACATAGCCCTGGTCATATACGGCATCTTGATAGCCCGTCTGTTCGACCACACGATATTTGAAGGCATGGACGCCACTTTCACCGTCCCTGCAGACACGATACTCTCAACGCTCATCGTCCTGTTTACGGGCGAGTTCCTGCCCAAAACCCTGTTCAAGGCAAGCCCCAACAAACTGCTTGCCGTGTTCAGTCCCTTCGCCTATGTCTGCTACATCCTCCTGTGGCCCGTCAGCAAGTTCAGCACCTTTGCCAGCAAGATCCTGCTCCGCCTGCTGGGAGTCAAGATGGATGCGGAGACGGGAGACGAAGGGTTCTCCAAGGTGGACCTGGACTATCTGTTGCAGTCCAGCATCGACAATGCCTCGGACGGCTCGGTCATCAGAGACGAGGTAAAAATCTTCCAGAACGCCCTCGACTTCTCCGACACCAAGGTGCGCGACTGCATGGTGCCGAGAACAGAGATACAGGCAGTGGAATACAGTGCCACTCTGGACGAGCTGAAGCAGAAGTTCGTGGAGAGCGGCAACTCCAAGATAATCGTCTACAAGGAAGGCATTGACCACATAGAGGGCTATATCCACAGTTCGGAACTGTTCCATAACCCCACGAAATGGCAGGAACATATCCGTCCACTGACCTTCGTGCCCGCCACCATGCAGGCACAGAAACTGATGAAGATCTTCCTGCAGCAGAAGAAGTCATTGGGCGTAGTGGTGGACGAGTTCGGCGGTACGAGCGGACTCGTGAGTCTGGAAGACATCGTGGAGGAAATCTTCGGCGACATAGAGGACGAGCACGACTCGTCCAAGTATGTGGCGAAGAAGACCGGGGACAAGAGTTACCTCCTGTCGGCACGACTGGAGATTCACAAGGCCAACGAGTTGTTCGGCATCAACCTGCCGGAGAGTGACGAGTACATGACCTTAGGCGGACTGATTCTCCATGAGTATCAGAGTTTTCCCAAGCTGAACGAGGTGGTCAGATTCGGCCATTTCGAATTCAAGATTATCAAGTCAACCTCACGCAAGATAGAGTTGGTACAACTCCATATCCTGTAGATAATTGTATTTTTTAATGCCTTTTTGCCCTTATTCGACAAAAAAGCATTAAAAAATTCCATTATTTCCGAATTTCTTTGTATTTTTGTAGGCAATTTGTGGAAAAGTGTGCTGATGCCATGCTCGCTTACCATAATGGACAAAGGAAAATAAAAACAAAAATAAAAATTAAAACGTAATGGCAGCATTAGGAAAAATCAGAAAGAGAGGCGTCATCCTGATATGTATTATCAGCTTTGGCCTTTTCTCATTCATTGCCGAGGAAGCGTTCCGCTCATGCGATTCTGCGAAGAACAATGAGCGACAGCAAGTCGGTGAAGTGTTAGGAGAGAAAATCAGCGTGCAGGATTTCCAGAAGCTCGTTGACGAGTACACCGAGGTCATCAAGATGCAACAGGGCCAGGACAACCTGCCCGAGGAACAGATGAACCAGGTGAAGGACATGGTATGGAACTCATACGTCCAGAACCGCATCATCGCCAAGGAAGCAGAGAAACTGGGTCTCACGGTGACAGACGCAGAGTTGCAGGACATCCTGAAGACCGGCACAAGCCCCATGCTTCAGCAGACTCCGTTCGTGAACCAGCAGACAGGCCGTTTCGACGCCACTTCACTCCAGAAGTTCCTGGCAGACTACAAGGCACAGAAGGCTAACGCCTCCGCCAACCCTCAGATGCTGGAGCAGTATGAGAGAATCTTCAAGTACTGGTCATTCATAGAGAAGACACTCCGTCAGCAGACTTTGGCACAGAAGTACCAGTCGCTCCTTGCCCACTGTTTCCTTTCCAACCCCGTAGAGGCAAAGATGGCGTTCAAGGAGGAGAACGAGGAGAGCCAGATTCAGCTTGCCGCATTCCCCTACTCCGACATCCAGGATGACAAGGTGAAGGTGGAGGACAGCGACCTGAAGGCAAAGTATGACGAAATGAAGGCACGCTTCAAGCAGCCCGTAGAGAGCCGCGACATCAAGTTCGTGGACGTAGTGGTGGATGCCTCCAATACCGACCGGGCCGCCCTCAACAAGGATTTCGCCGGCTACCAGAAGCAACTCGCCGAGGCAGCAGACCCCACAGACGTGGTACGCAAGTCGGGTTCCACAGTTGCCTATCTCGGCATCCCCGTGGGCAAGGACGCTTTCCCACAGGACATCGCAGCAGAGCTTGACTCCATGGCAGTGGGCGCAACAACCGCTGTGAAGGCGAATGCTGCCGACAACACGCTGAACATCGTGAAGCTGGTGAGCAAGCAGCAGTTGCCCGACTCCATCCAGTATCGCATGATCCAGGTGGGTGCCAACACCGTGGCAGAGGCAAAGACCAAGGCCGACTCCATCAACGGTGCCATCGCTGGTGGTGCAGACTTCGAGGTCATCGCCAAGAAATACGGACAGACAGGCGAGAAGGCTTGGATCACCACCAAGCAGTATGAGTTCGCCCAGACCATGGACAAGGACAACAAGACCTTCATCAACACACTGAACACTGCCGCCGTCAACGCCACCAACATCCTTCAGGTGGGCCAGGGCTACGTGGTTCTTCAGGTGTTGGACCGCAAGGCAATGGTCAACAAGTATATGGCAGCTGTCATCAAGAAGACCGTGGATTTCTCACAGGAAACCTATCGCACAGCATACAACAAGTTCTCCAGCTATGTGAGTGCCAACCAGAACGCCAACGACCTTCTGAAGAACGCAGACAAGAACGGCTACAAGGTGCAGGAATTGAAGGATGTCACAACATCCGCCCACTACGTTGCCAACATCCACGCTACCCGCGAGGCATTGAAGTGGATCTTCGACAGCAAGGAGGGACAGATTTCCCCATTGTACGAGTGTGGCGACAACAATCACCTGCTGGTAATCGTCCTTGACAAGATTCACCGCATCGGAACACGTGGTCTTGATGACCCACAGGTGAAGGAAATCGTGAAGGCAGAGGTCATCAAGGACAAGAAGGCCGAGATGATTGCTGCCAAGTTGAACGGTGTGAAGAGCATCGCCGCTGCAAAGGCAAAGGGTGGCAAGGTTTCCCCTGTCAACCAGATTACTTTCGCAGCTCCGGTATTCATCCCTACCACCGGTGCCAGCGAGCCGGCACTCTCAGGTGCAGTAGCTGCCACCAAGAAGGGAGCCTTCTCAGCCCACACAGTAAAGGGCAACGCCGGCGTCTACCTCTTCCAGGTGGACAGCAAGACCAACCGTCCTACCAAGTTTGACGACAAGACACAGGAGCAGAAGTGCCGCCAGAAGACCATGCAGTACGCCGGCAACTTCATGAACGAGCTTTACATGAACGCTCACGTAGTTGACAACCGCTACCTGTTCTTCTAAATCATCCAAGATCATTCAATACGAAAAAGAGGGTGTGCCTGCCAAAGCGGACACACCCTCAATACTTATATGTAGGATTGGATTTTTACTTTCCCCAAACTTCCTCGGAAATCTCGTGCACGAGGTCAACCTTTGCCCACTGCTCATCCTCCGTCAACTTGTTGCCGATCTCGCAGGAAGCGAAGCCGCACTGGGGACTGAGGCTCAAGCGGTCGAGAGGCACATACTGCGCAGCCTCCTTGATGCGTGCGATGACAGCTGCCTTGTCCTCCAACACGGGAGATTTGGTGGTCACCAGACCGAGCACCACCTTCTTATCGCCCGACACATACTTCAATGGCTCGAAACCACCAGAGCGCTCGTCATCATACTCCAGGTAATAGCTGTCCACGTTCTCGTCCTTGAAGAGATAAGGAGCCACTGGATCGTAAGCACCCTTGGCGGCATAGCAGGAATGGTAATTGCCACGGCAAACGTGGGTATTAATGGTCAGTCTCTCGGGCTTACCCTCGATGGCGAGGTTGTTCACCTTCAGGTATTGCAATGCCTCGTGCTCCAGGGTGAAGCCCGTACCGAGCATGTGCTTCCAGTAATCGTCGTCCACAATCATGCCCCATGTGCAGTCGTCCAACTGTACGGTGCGGCAACCTGCGGCATAAATCTCCTTGAAGAATGTCTGGTAAGCCTTGGCAATGTCCTCAATCAGTTCGGTGGTGTTGGGATAGAACTCGCGGGTATTCTCGGCATTTTTGCCACGGAACAACTCGGACAGGAACTGTGCAGGAGCGGGAACGGTCTGCTTCGCCTCAATGCCCTCCTCCTCAAACTGCTTTACGAAGAGGAAATCCTGGATGAAGGGATGGTTCTCGCCAGTGATCTTGCCCGTCAACTTCAACGAGCCTTTGGTGGTCTCCTCGCCATGGAACTGATAGCCATGTTCCAGTTCGATGTGTTCCACGCCGCCGAATCCCCACATGAAGTCGAGGTGCCAGTAGCTGCGGCGATACTCACCATCGGTGATGTAATGCAAGCCGTGAGCCTTCTGCTTCTTCACCAGTTCGGTGATCAAATGGTTCTCCACCTTGCGCAGGTCATCGGCAGAAATCTTTCCCTCCGCAAACTTAGCTCTTGCCTCTTTCAGCTCAGTTGGGCGCAAAAAACTGCCCACTACATCAAAACTTACATGATTCGTTGTATTGCTCATTTTCTGTTACTTTTTAATCTGTTAATTGATATGTTGCATCCGGATTTGCGAGTGCAAAGGTAAGAAGAAGTATTTTGTCCGCCAAAAAATCTTTCCATTTCAGAAAAATATGCTATCTTTGCAGCAGATTAATGTTTTTCACAGAATAATATCCTACAAAAGCTATGGCAACAGAAGAAACACTCGACGAGATTGACATCAAGTTACTGAAGTTATTACAGCAAAACTCCCGCTATACGGTGAAGGAACTTGCAGCAAGAGTTCACCTTTCCCCTTCCCCCACCTTCGAACGACAGAAACGCCTGGAGCGAGAGGGCTACATACAACGTTATGGAGCCATCGTGGACCACCACAGATTGGGGCACAACGTCATCGTGCTCTGCAACATCCGGCTGAAGCAGCACACCCACGACCTCATCCAGCAATTCATGGACACGGTGCAGACCATTGACCAGATTACAGAGTGCTACAACACCACAGGCGACTACGACTTCCAAATCAAAGTCTATGCCCGCGACATGAAGGACTACCAGGACTTCATGCTCAACACGCTCGGCAACATCGACTGCATCGGTAGTCTCCACAGTATCATCGTCATCGGCGAGATCAAGGACTCCCACTACATCCCCGTGAACGACAGCCTCAGGAGACCTAACTGAAATTAATCAAACACTGGGGATTATAACCGCTTTTGCCCCTTCATGGCGCGCTGGACAAATCACCCCACGCCCAAAAGTTCCACCTCAAATACCAAGGTGGAGCCACCGGGAATGCCTGGTTGGGAGAACTTGCCATATCCCATCTCCGCAGGAATGTAAAGCTCCCATTGGTCACCTACGTGCATCTCCTGCATCGCCACGATCCAACCGTCTATCAGGTCGCTCAACCGCATGGCGAAAGGAGTTCCGCCACGACTGGAGTCAAACTTCTTACCGTTGATGGTCCATCCCGTATAATGGGCAGTCACGATACTGCGCCTGGTGGGCTGTGCGCCCTTAGGGTCACCCTGCTTCAACACCTTATAGTATATACCGCGAGGCAGCTCCTTCACGCCCTCCTCCTTCGCTTTCTCTTCCAGCCAACGCTTGTTGGCCTCAACATATTCTCTCTTTGCCATATAACAAGAACTGAAACAAATTTCCCCTCAACGATTCCAGTCATTGAGGGGAAATCTTATAGAAGGCACAGCCGTCAGCCTCTTTATAGCTCTGACTTCTTTACCCTTTTTTACCTTTTTGCTTTTTTACCTTTTTACCCTTAAATATTATTCCCACTCGATTGTTGAAGGTGGTTTGGAGGAGATGTCGTAGCAAACGCGGTTAACACCCTTCACCTTGTTGATAACCTCATTGGAAACCTTCGCCATGAAGTCGTAGGGCAGATGTGCCCAGTCGGCTGTCATCGCATCGGTACTTGTCACGGCACGGAGAGCAACGGGATGCTCATAGGTGCGCTCGTCGCCCATCACACCTACCGAACGGACGGTGGAGAGGAGGACAGTACCTGCCTGCCAAATCTGGTCGTAGAGCGAAACCTCAATCTCGCCGTTCTGCATATCGGCGGGAACACCGGCTGCCAATACCCGGCGAGCCTCCTCACCATTCAACTTCACCTTATACTCGCGCAAGCCGCGGATATAGATATCGTCGGCATCCTGGAGGATGCGCACCTTCTCGGGAGTGATGTCGCCCAAGATACGCACTGCCAAGCCCGGACCGGGGAAAGGATGACGGGTGATCAGATGCTCGGGCATTCCCATCGAGCGACCCACGCGGCGTACCTCGTCCTTGAACAACCACTTCAATGGCTCGCACAACTGGAGGTTCATCTCCTTGGGAAGACCGCCCACATTGTGGTGGCTCTTGATGACCTTGCCCGTGATGTTCAGGCTCTCGATGCGGTCTGGATAGATGGTGCCCTGGGCAAGCCACTTGGCTCCTGTCTGCTTCTTTGCCTCGGCATTGAACACCTCCACGAAGTCGCGGCCGATAATCTTTCTCTTCTGCTCGGGGTCGGTAACGCCTGCCAAGTCTGTAAAGAACTTTTCAGAGGCATCCACGCCAATCACGTTCAAGCCCAAACACTTGTAGTCTTCCATCACGTCACGGAACTCGTTCTTGCGGAGCATACCGTGGTCTACGAAGATACAGGTGAGGTTCTTGCCAATAGCCTTGTTAAGAAGAACGGCAGCCACACTGGAGTCTACACCGCCGGAGAGGCCGAGGATGACCTTGTCATCGCCCAACTGAGCCTTCAGTTCGGCAACAGTACTCTCCACGAAGGAGGCGGCACTCCAATCCTGCTTGCTGCCACAGATGTCCACAACGAAGTTCTTCAGCAACTGGGTACCCTGCAAAGAGTGGAACACCTCGGGATGGAACTGCACAGCCCAAACCGGTTGCTTGGTGGAAGCATAAGCGGCATACTTCACGTTGGCAGTGGAAGCGATGCACTTGTAGTCC
>CAVCCB010000054.1:0-13355 GCA_963600595.1 Subdoligranulum sp. APC924/74
TTATTCGGTTGGCGCAATAGGCAAAGCCAATTGCCGCTAACGAACCGATTGCCGCACAAATGAAATTTCGAGCGGTCATTTCTTTACCTGTTATGAAAGGTGATAGAGCTGCAATGCCGACACCACTAATTATGAGATTTGAAACTCCATACAGGTAGTCGCAGAGTTTGGAGCGGCTGTCGTGCTCTTTTGTTAATTTGCTTACCATAATCCCTGTCTTTCAACTTTCTGCAAAGTTACGAAATTTCTCGCATCCTGCAATGAAAGCTTATGGAAAAGCGATAATTTTTCATAATTTATGGCAAAGATACAACAAAAATTCGGGAAAAAGGCGTATCTTTGCCGAAAATTTGAAAAAAATAAGATTTAATCATGGCACAGGAAGATGTTTTTAAGAAAATCGTAAGCCATTGCAAGGAATATGGCTTCGTGTTCCCAAGTAGTGAAATTTATGATGGCTTGGCTGCCGTTTACGACTACGGTCAGAACGGCGTGGAGCTGAAAAACAATATCAAGCAGTACTGGTGGCAGAGCATGGTGCTGCTGCATGAGAACATCGTGGGTCTCGACGCAGCCATCTTCATGCACCCCACCGTTTGGAAGGCTTCCGGTCACGTGGATGCTTTCAACGACCCCTTGATCGACAACCGCGACTCCAAGAAGCGTTACCGCGCTGATGTGCTCATCGAGGACCACATGGCAAAGTACGAGGAGAAGATCGCCAAGGAGATTGCCAAGGCGAAGAAGAAGTTTGGCGACAGCTTTGACGAGGCTAAGTTCCGCGAAACCAATCCCCGTGTGCTGGAGAACCAGAAGAAGCACGACGACCTCCACGCCCGCTACACTGAGGCGATGCAGGGTCCCAACCTGGAGATGCTGAAACAGATTATCGAGGATGAGGGTATCGTTTGCCCCATCAGCGGCACCAAGAACTGGACCGATGTTCGTCAGTTCAACCTGATGTTCTCCACCCAGATGGGTGCAGCCAGCGACGCTTCCAGCACCGTTTACCTGCGTCCTGAGACCGCACAGGGTATCTTCGTTGACTATCTCAGCGTGCAGAAGACCGGCCGCATGAAGTTGCCTTTCGGCATCTGCCAGATTGGAAAGGCTTTCCGCAATGAGGTGGTGGCACGCCAGTTTGTGTTCCGTATGCGTGAGTTTGAGCAGATGGAGATGCAGTTCTTCTGCCAGCCAGGCACGGAGATGAAGTGGTTTGAGTACTGGAAGAAGGTGCGCCGCGCTTGGCACGAGGCACTCGGCATGGGTACGGAGAACTACCGTTTCCACGACCACGAGAAGTTGGCTCATTACGCCAACGCCGCTACCGACATCGAGTTCAAGATGCCGTTCGGCTTCAAGGAGGTGGAGGGTATCCACAGCCGCACCAACTTCGACCTCTCCCAGCACGAGAAGTATAGCGGACGAAGCATCAAGTATTTCGATCCTGAGAAGAACGAGAGCTATGTGCCTTACGATGTGGAGACCTCCATCGGTGTGGACCGCATGTTCCTCAGCGTGATGTGCCACTCCTATTGCGAGGAGCAGTTGGAGAACGGCGAGAGCCGCGTGGTACTGAAGTTGCCTGAGGCATTGGCTCCCGTGAAGTGCGCCGTGTTCCCATTGGACAAGAAGGATGGTCTGCCCGAGTTGGCGCATGAGATTGTTGACGAGCTGAAGTTCCACTTCAACACCCACTACGGTGACCCCAAGGACTCTATCGGCAAGCGCTATCGCCGTCAGGATGCCATCGGTACTCCGTTCTGTGTAACAGTGGACCACGACACACCCAACGACCACAAGGTGACCCTCCGTTTCCGTGATTCCATGGAGCAGGAGCGTGTGGCCATCAGCGACTTGCGCAGCATCATCGAGGACCGCGTGAGCATCACCAGCGTATTAAAGAAACTTGGAAATGAAATCAAGAACTATTAAATATCTTTTCTTCTTCATGATGGCAGTCTTCGCACTGTCATCATGCAAGGAGGATGACAGTACGACCCAGGAGTTTGAGAACTGGCAGGTGAAGAACGAAACAGCCTTCTCCGACACCCTCGCCTATGCCAAGAAGCAGATTGCCGCAGGCAACGAGGACTGGAAGGTGATACTCAAATGGTCGTTGCAGAACCAGACTCCCAACAGTTATACAGACGGAACCTCAGTCAATCTGACCTATAAGGATGCCGACTACATTGTGGTGCATGTGCTGGATCGTGGTTCAGGCACCACCAGTCCCATGTACACCGACTCCGTGAGGGTAAGCTATAGCGGCAGACTGCTGCCGTCGGCGAGCTATGCCAACGGCTTTGTGTTCGACAAGACATTTGAGGGCACCTACAACAAGCAGACGGCAAGGTTGAGCACCATGGCAGTCTCCAGTCTCGTAGACGGCTTTGCCACCGCCTTGCTCAGTATGCATACAGGCGACCGTTGGATGGTGTATATGCCTTACCAGCTCGCCTATGGCACAAGCGGCTATTCCTCAGCGAATATCCCCGGCTATTCCATGCTCCGCTTCGAAATGGCTCTTGACAGTTATTTCAGGAAATAGGGCGAAACGGTTGCAGGAAATCTAAAAATATGTTTCCTGGTATAAATTTTTGTTTGCCTGCCGCCGCAAGTGGTTGACTTATGTCAAAAAAACGAATACCTATGCAAAAAACGCCAAAGAAAGTATTGCTGGTTCAGGGAATTGATGTACCTTTGCACCAGAAAATATAAGTCTTAGGTTTTTAGTTAGGTAATAGATTGTTTATAGGTTTAGTTTTTAGGTAAAACAAAGATTGTTATTCCAGGACGACGATAGGTTTAGTCTATAAAAGGTAATAGAGAAAGTATTTTGGGATAGACGACTGAAGAGAATTTATTTTTATGTTTATAAAAGCGGCGGTTCCTTAAAAGGGGTCGCCTTTTTTATGCGCCACAACTTGTTATCCTACAGGGTACACAAAAAAAATCCCGTTGCCCGAACCCGAATGGTTCGGCAACGGGATTTTCCCTTTCTACGCCCGCGTTTTCTTCGGGGCGCGCGTCCTATGGGATTTCCCCACCGGCGATGAGTTACCTCTGTCTCTTAGCCTTTGAGGCGAGAGCCTCCCGGCGATCCTGGAGAATCTGCTGACATCTGTTAAATGTGTGATTCTCTGTCTCTGCGTTAACCTTTACTAAACAATCATTCATAACCTATTGTGATTTGATAACTGCTGCAAAGATATTACATTCCTGTAAAACATGAAAGAAAAAGGGATGAAATCACAGCCTCCACACCACATTTCTTGATTTAGGTCAAAATGAGGACAGGACACCGTAGCATTTTAACGAAAACACATATCCATTCACTTTTATTGTAGGGATATTACTATAAGAAAAAGGAAAAATCCCTTCTTTATTCCGATATTTTTTGCGAACTTTGCACCGGATTTAATTGATAAATATAAGAATAGGTATGAAAAAGGTAATTTTAACGGCTGCCCTTGTAATCGCAGGGGCAACAGGTAGCATGGCTAATGAATTGTGTGGCACTTCCCTTTCGCAGAACCAGCCTGTGAAGAAGACTACAAAGAAGACCACAACGACAAAGAAGTCTACCACCACGACAGCCACAACTGCTGCAACCACTGCCACCACAACTCCGTCAACGGCTTCCACCGCAACTTCCACTTCCACATCCACCATCGGCTCTGCCGTTTCAGGCATCCTCGGCGGTCTGTTGGGCGGCAGCAGCAGTAGCTCCAGCTCGTCTTCCAGCTCCAGCAGCACGGCAGGCAACGTAATCTCCAGTATCCTGAACAACGTGATCGGCTCCTCCACCTTCAAGCAGGCTGACCTCTGTGCCAGCACATGGAAATACAGCTCTCCCGGTTGCGCCTTCACCTCAGAGAACCTCCTTGCCAAGGCTGGCGGCGAGATTGTGTCAAGCAAGATTGAGAGCCAGTTGTCCACATATTACCAGAAGGTGGGCTTCTCCAACTCCAACACTTACTTCAAGTTCAATACCGACGGCAGCTTCGAATCAAAAATTGACGGCAAGTCATGGAAGGGAACTTACACCTTTGACGAGTCCACCCACGCCATCACCCTGAAGGGTCTGCTGCTCTCCATCTCCGGCTACGCCACAAAGAACACCAACGGCATCAGCCTGCTCTTCGAGTCAAAGAAGTTGCTCACCCTGCTCCAGACGCTGGCTTCCCTGAGCGGAAACTCCACCCTCAGCACCATCGGCAGCCTCTCCAAGAACTACGACGGCGTACGCATCGGTTTCGACATGACTAAGTAAAAAAGACAACGTATAAAACATAAAAAACTCTCGCAGTCCATACACGGATACTGCGAGAGTTTTTGATTATGTAAGAGGAGTAAAATTACTTCAGCTTCTTGTAGCCATACTGTGCCACATCACCCAGTTCTTCCTCGATACGGATGAGCTGGTTATATTTTGCCATACGGTCTGTGCGGCTCATAGAACCGGTCTTGATCTGACCAGAGTTGGTGGCAACGGCGATGTCGGCGATGGTGGTGTCCTCTGTCTCGCCGGAACGGTGAGAGGTAACAGTGGTGTAACCGTGGCGGTGAGCCATCTCGATAGCCTCCAAGGTCTCTGTCAGAGAACCGATCTGGTTCACCTTGATCAGGATGCTGTTGGCAGCGCCCATCTGGATACCCTTCTGGAGGAACTTCACGTTGGTAACGAACAGGTCGTCACCCACCAACTGGCAACGGTCACCGATGGTGGCTGTCAGCTTCACCCAGTTCTCCCAGTCGTTCTCGTCGAGACCGTCCTCGATGGAGTCGATAGGATACTTGGTGATCAACTCCTCCAAGTACTTGATCTGCTCCTCTGCTGTAAGCTTCTTGCCGTTGGGGTCCTTCTTCTTGCCGTCCTTCAACTGGCGGTAGTCATAGTACCACTCACCGTTCTCCTGTACAGCAAACTCAGAGGCAGCGCAGTCCATGGCAATCTTCACGTCCTTGCCTGGCTCATAGCCGGCATCCTTGATAGCCTGGCAGATGCTCTCCAGTGCATCCTCGATACCGTTGAGTGCAGGAGCAAAACCACCCTCGTCACCAACAGCAGTAGACAAGCCACGGCTCTTCAGCAACTTGGCGAGTGCGTGGAACACCTCAGCACCCATGCGGATGGCCTCCTTCTCAGAGGGAGCACCTACGGGACGGATCATGAACTCCTGGAACGCGATGGGAGCGTCGGAGTGAGCGCCACCGTTGATGATATTCATCATTGGCACGGGCAATACGTATGTATTGGCACCGCCGATGTAGCGATACAAGGGGATATTGAGTGCCTTTGCTGCTGTCTGAGCCACAGCGAGGGAAACACCGAGAATGGCGTTGGCACCGAGCTTGCTCTTGGTGGGTGTGCCGTCAAGGGCGAGCATCTTATAGTCGATGGCACGCTGGTTCAGCACATCGTCTCCCTTCAATGCCGGAGCGATGATGTTGTTGACATTCTCCACGGCCTTCAACACACCCTTGCCCAAGTAGCGTGACTTGTCGCCGTCGCGCAGCTCCAAAGCCTCGTTCTCACCGGTGGATGCACCCGACGGTACGCTGGCACGTCCCATGACGCCGTTTTCCAATGTCACTTCTACCTCTACAGTAGGGTTACCTCTTGAATCGAGGATTTCTCTTGCATGAACTTTTTCAATTACCATAATGCTTTAATACTTTTAGTTTACCGTTTTTAAAACGTTAGTTAATATAAATTTTCCGAGTGCAAAGGTAATCATTCTTCCCGAAGTGTGCAATACCTAAAAGTGGGTATAGTGCAGGCATTTGAAAAATTACCCGGTAACACCAGATTACGAAATTCGTTTAAATCCTGGCCGAATTATACGAAATTCATGCAAAAAGACAAATATAAATGCAGATTTCTTGAGAAAAGTTTGGAGTTTTACTAAAAAACCCTTAATTTTGCAACCGATTAAAAATATTTTTAAAATTTCAATAAGATTGTATGACACTCCGGGAACATGGAAGTGTGGAAATATTCAAATATGGAAACACGGAAATGCTCATATATAATAAGGTAAAAGAAGACAAAGTTTAAATATTCATCAAAGAGAGAGATTTATGGAAAAAAGAATCATGGCTATGGCCGCAGGTCTTGCTCTGAGCACGAGCATCGCCTTCGCACAAAGTCAAATCTCCGGAAATGTGACATCCTCTGAGGATGGAAGCCCCGTCATCGGCGCATCCATCAAGGTGGCAGGCACTAACACCGGAACCGTTACCGACGTAGACGGTAACTTCTCGCTGAACGCTCCTGCAGGAGCGAAGTTGGAAATCACTTACATCGGCATGAACTCCAAGACCGTAAAGGCAGGCAAGAACCTGAAGGTGGTGTTGGAACCCGACAACCACACCCTTGACGAGGTGATGGTGGTGGCGTTCGGTACTGCCAAGAAGAGCGCCTTCACCGGTTCAGCAGCCGTAGTGGACTCCAAGGAACTTTCCAAGAAGATTTCCACCAACGTGACCGACGCCTTGGTGGGTTCAGTGCCCGGATTGCAGTTGCGCGGTTCGTCAGGCCAGCCCGGTGCTGACAACAACAGCGTCAACATCCGCGGTATCGCCTCCATGTATGCCAGCACTTCCCCATTGGTAATCGTGGACGGTTCGCCCTACCCCGGCAACCTTTCCTCCATCCCTACAGAGGACATCGAGTCTGTGACTGTATTGAAGGACGCAGCCTCCGCAGCCCTCTACGGTGCTCGTGGTGCAGCCGGCGTGATCCTGCTCACCACCAAGAGCGGAAAAAACAAGGACGCTGAGATTACCGTTGACATGAAGTGGGGTTCCAACTCACGCGCCATCCCCGAGTATGACGTGATCCGCGACCCGGGAGAGTACTACGAAGCTGCCTATATGCAGTACAACAACTACTACCTCGCCAATGGCAAGGATGCCACTACAGCCAATGCATTGGCTAACAAGTTATTGCTCAATACCCTGAAGTACAACTGCTACACTTATCCCGAGAACGAGAACCTGATTGGTCTCGACGGCAAGTTGAACCCCAACGCCACCCTCGGCAGAACCGTGACAAGCTCAAGTGGCGAGACCCGCTACATCCTGCCCGACAACTGGACAGACGCAGCCTACAAGAGCTCCTTCCGCCAGGAGTACAACCTCTCCGCAAAGGGTGCCCTGGACCGTGGCTCCTTCTACGCCAGCCTGGGTTACCTGGATGACAACGGTGTAATCATGAACTCCAGCTACAAGCGCTACAGCGGCCGTATCAAGGCTGACTACCAGGCAAAGAAGTGGCTGAAGCTCGCTGCCAACGCACAGTTCGTACACTCAGAGACAGAGCAGAACCCCAACCTCAGCTCCACATCCGGTTCTGCAGGCAACATGTTCTACTTCACATCAGGTATCGCCCCCATCTATCCCCTCTATGTACGCGGTGTGGATGCCAACGGCAACCCTTATATCCTGACCGACGAGTACGGTCACCAGAAATATGACTACGGTACGCCCAGCAGCTATGGCGTGACCCGTCCCTACATGGCGACAGGTAACCCACTCGCCGCCAACCAGTACAACAAGTACAAGAAGGGCATGAACCAGATCAACGGCAACATAGCTGCCGACATCAGCTTCACAGACTGGCTGAAGTTCAACATCACCAGCAGCGTAACCTACGACATGTTCGACCTGCATGACTACCTCAACTCCTTCGAGGGCCCCAACGCCGGTGCCAACGGTACATTGACCAAGAGCAACACCGCCAACCTGAGGACCAACAACGTGCAGAGCCTTACCTTCATGAAGCAGTTTGGCGACCACAACGTAGACGTATTGCTGGGTCATGAGTACTATTACGAAAACGTGAAATACCTGGAGGGCAACGCCCGCTACGAGTTCTCCCCCTATATCCAGGAGCTCTATGCCTACGCCAACCCCTACAGCAACACCTCTTATCAGAAGAACTACAACGTGGAAGGTTTCTTCGGACGCGCACAGTACAACTACAACGAGAAGTACTTCGCTTCCGCATCCTACCGTCGCGACGGTTCCTCTTACTTCGCCAAGGGTCACCGCTGGGGTGACTTCTGGTCAGTGGGCGGTGCCTGGATCATCAACAAGGAGAGCTGGTTCAGCGCACCTTGGGTAGACAATCTGAAGTTGAAGGTATCCTACGGTCAGCAGGGTAACGACAACATCGGCAGCTTCGCCTACACCAACCTCTACAGCCTCATCGTGTCAGGAACCACCACCATCTCCCCCTCATTCTACCGAGTGGGTAACGAAAACATCACCTGGGAGACCACCAACAACTTCAACGTGGGTGTGGAGTTCGGTTTCTTCAAGAACAGACTGACAGGATCCGTGGACGTATACTCCAAGAAGACCAGTGACCTGCTCTTCTGGCTGTCCATCCCCGAGGCAAACGGTTCGCGCGGTTACTACGGCAACGTGGGTGACATCCGCAACACCGGTGTGGAGTTGACATTGAACGGTGCCATCATCCGTACACACGACATGGAGTGGTCAGTGAGCCTGAACATGTCTCATAACGCCACAAAGGTACTGAAGTTGCCCGAGTCAAAGACCAAGGAGTACGGCGGTTTCTCTGAGAGCAACAGTACAGGTTCGTTCAGCTACTGGTATCGTGAGGGCGGCCCCCTCTACAACGCCTTCATGCCTAAGTATGCAGGTGTAGACGAGAACGGCCAGGCACTCTACTGGGTAGACGAGACCCTGGACGAGGTGAACGCTGGTACCAAGCCTGGCAAGGAGATGACCTCCACCACTACCGACTACTCCAAGGCAACCTACTATGAGACAGGTTCCTTGCTGCCCAAGGTATTCGGCGGTTTCAGCACCAACTTCAGCTACAAGGGCTTCGACGCAGCCGTTACCTTCGACTTCCAGCTCGGCGGCAAGGTATACGACAGCGGTTATGCACGCCTGATGAACAACTCATACGGCTCGGGCAGCTACGGTCTGAGCATCCATAAGGACATCTACAAGTCATGGAGCACGACGAACACCAGTTCAGACATCCCCCGCTTCCAGTATGGCGACAAGTATGCCTGCTCACGCAGCGACCGCTTCCTGACCAGTGCAAGCTACCTGAACTTCCAGTCGTTCTCTGTGGGATACACCTTCCCCAAGGGCATGATTCCATTGCTGTCGAAGCTCCGCGTGTACGTGATGGGCGAGAACCTCTGCTTCTGGTCAGCCCGCAAGGGTCTGGATCCCCGTTACTCATACGACGGTTCCACCTCAATGGGTTCCTATTCACCCACACGAAACATCTCCGGTGGTATCCAGGTGACCTTCTAACCGAGGGAACGTGAAGTTATCATAAAAGGTAAAAAAGAAAAAAGAAACATCAATTATGAACAAGAATATAACAAAGTTCATCGCAGCCTCCCTGATGGCGACATCGCTGACCGGCTGTATGAAAGAGTATGACGTGGAGAAAAGCTACGTCAGCCAAGACCAGTTGGAGAATGCCCCCAAGGCATTCAACTCCCTGGTGACCGCCTTGACATCCATCTCAGGTGAATACACCTACAGCGGAAGCAGCCAGTATGCCAACGACTGGGGTTACCCCTCCATCATGATCCAGAACGACATCATGGGACAGGACATCGTGCCTGCCGACTGCTCCGGTACGGAGTGGTTCACCCCATGGTACAGCAGCGGCACCAGCCTGGGCCCCAACTACGCCTATTGCCAGATGCCCTGGACCTATTACTATGGCTGGATCAAGAACTGCAACATCGTGATCGACTACGTGAAGGGTGATCCTACCGACGACCAGAAGGAAGGTGTTGCCGAGGCATACATCATGCGTGCCATGTACTACCTCGACCTTGCCCGTATGTATAGCCAGAAGACCTATGCCGAGGACAAGACAGCGTTGACCGTGCCCAAGATCACCGAGAGCACAACCACCGACGAGTCTACCAACAATCCCCGTATGACCAACGAGGAAGTCTTCAAGTTTATCCTTGAGGACTTGAACAAGGCAGAGGAATATCTCCCTGAGAACATGATTGCCGACTGCTACACACCCAGTTGGAACCTGCTTTATGGTTTGAAGGCACGCACCTACCTCACCATGGAGGACTGGGCGAACGCCGAGAAGTATGCCAAGCTGGCGATGTATGGTCATGAGGTAATGACAGCAGAGCAGTATACCGACCACACCTATGGTTTCAACTCCTGCACCTCCAACAGCGCATGGCTCTTCGCCACACACAACGTGTCAACCAACACCAACATAAAGAACAACGACGGTGACGGTTCATGGGGTGCCAAGATGACCACCGAGCAAGGTTCAGGCTGTGGCTATGGTGCCAACTATGGCTATCCTCTCTTCATCGACCGCCACTTGTATGAGACCATCCCTGCTACCGACTGCCGCAAGAAGTGCTTCGTAGACTTCGCCGTGGATGACTATACCAAGACCATCAAGGTGGGTGGAAAGGACGTGGAGGTGACCGATACCGCCCGTCAGATTGAGGCTTTGAAGGTGAACTCAGACTACCCTGAATTGATGCAGGCCAACAAGCCTCGCCTGGGCGGTTTGACAGCCAAGTTCAAGAATGCCGGTGGCTCGGCTGGTGTAATGGACCAGTATGTAGGCTGGTGTATGGACATCCCATTGATGCGCATCGAGGAGATGAAGCTCATCGAGGCAGAGGCAGTGGGTATGCAGGCAGGCCGCGAGGCTGAGGGTATCCAGCTGCTTACCGAGTTTGCCAAGACCCGCGATCCGCAGTACGTTTATGGCACTCACAAGGATAAGTACTACAGCAACTATGCCACAGACTTCCAGAACGAGGTATGGTGGCAGCGCCGCGTGGAGTTCTGGGGCGAGGGTCTCGCCACTTACGACATCAAGCGTCTGAAGAAGGGTATCATCCGCAGCTACGCTGGCACGAACCACACCGACTTGTACCAGTGGAACAAGGAGACCACTCCAGAGTGGATGACCCGTTGCCTGCCTCGTTCAGAGGTGTCCTACAACTCCGGCATCCAGTCTAACAACCCCACTCCATCAGCTCCTGTGGGCAACGATGCAGAGTATCAGTGGTAAATCAATTCTCTCTATAGATGAAAGGTGCATTCCCGCAATGGGAATGCACCTTTTTTCGATTACCTCTCTATGCTGCATTTGTCTCAATTCCGCAGATCATCTCCATAAAAGCCATTGGCACTCATTCCAGACCACGTTATGAACATTTCCTGATAGTTGTCCTTGACAAACTCACGAATGATTCTTAGCTCCCTGTCTGTCAATACACCTTGCTCCTTGACAACAGTATCTCCATTCCCCTTTACAAACAATTTTGCAGACCCATGTTCCGTCAGTCGTTTGTCGCTTGCGTGCACGTGCATCGCTTCGACAATGCAATGGGATGTAAAGTACAGGTAATATCCGCAAACCATAAAGTCATAGTACTTAGGCATAGGCTTCCTCCAATAATTTCTTGTTGCGGTTCCAGTACTTCGTGACAATACTGATTTCAATGTCGTCCATGTTGGTTTCTATGGGTTCTCCGTCTCGGTTCATCACCAGCGCATGAAAGGGAGCGTGCAGGTTGACTACACGTATGAAATGGTTCTCTGCCCTGGAGAAAGCATAGCCACACACTATCATTTGCGCATTTTCCGCTATGGAGTTAATTTCCTTTGTGTTCATTGTCGGCGATTCTTACAGATTTGATTGATTTAAGAAATGTCTTGGGATTCATGTAGAGATTTTCCAGGATAGGCTGCAGGTCGATGTAATCTTCCATGACTCCTAAACCTTCATAGTCGGCCATTACGACAATATACCCATTGTCCCACTCCTTGACCTCAACATATCGCTTCAGCCGTTTGGGAGTGCGGAATCGGATGTCGTTTCCTCCATAACGAAAAGAAGTCATATCTCCTTCGTTGGATAACACTGCTTGTGATGATTTGTTTATACTGTCCATACTCCGAATACTTTCATTTTCCGTTTGTCCATGGCAAATATACTAAAAGATTGGGATAGCTGCCAAAAGATCTTCTAACATTTATTCTTTTTTAGCTTTTCCTTGCTGCTTTCAGAAGAAAAGCGTAACTTTGCAGCAGAAATAATTATATGGAGGAAACCATATGGAAGAACTGAAAGATAAATATATCCGTTTTGATTGGGCCATCAAGAGACTACTTCGCCAAAAAGCCAACTTTGGAGTACTTGAGGGATTCCTAACCGTGTTTTTGGGTGAGCCGATTAAAATCGTTGACATTCTGGAAAGTGAGGGCAACCAGCAGGAAGTTGACGATAAGTTTAATCGTGTTGACATCAAGGCAAAGAACAGCAAGGATGAAATCATTATCGTAGAGATTCAAAATACCAGCGAGCTGTATTACCTTGAAAGAGTACTCTATGGCGTTGCAAAAGCCATCACGGAACATATACATTTGGGAAACACTTACAAGGAAGTAAAGAAGGTCTATTCTATAAGCATTCTTTACTTTGACCTGGGCAAGGGAGCGGACTATATATATGTCGGGCAAAACAACTTTGTCGGCTTGCACACGCAAGACAAGCTTATCATTAGTACCAAAGAGAAAGATACCATTGTTAGAAAGTCGCCTGCAGAGATATTTCCTACATATATTCTCGTACGCATCAACGAATTCAACAAGGTGGCAAAATCCCCATTGGAAGAATGGGTTGACTACTTGAAGAATGGTGTTATCAATCCTGAGACAAAAGCTCCTGGACTGCAAGAAGCGCGCGAGAAGTTGAAATACTATTCTATGTCGAATGCCGAGCGTCATGCCTACGATGAGCATGTCAATGCCATCATGATTCAAAATGACATACTGGGCAATGCCATGTTGGAAGGACATGCTGAGGGCAGAGCAGAGGGCAGAGCAGAGGGCAGAGCAGAGGGCAGAGTAGAGGGAAGAGCAGAGGGCAGAGTAGAAGGCAGAGCAGAAGGCAGAGCAGAAGAAAAAAATGCCATCGCCTTGAAAATGCGTCTTGCAGGTCTTGCTATAGAGCAAATCATGCAATTCACCGGGTTATCAGAAGAGGAAATCAAGTCATTATAAGAAGAATGGAGCAATGCAACATTTCCAGGTAGTGTGCAGAACGGTGGCAATCTCCAACAAATCAATTCTCTCTATAATGAAAGGTGCATTCCCGCAATGGGTATGCACCTTTTTTCGATTACCTCTCTATGCTGCATTTAGTAATGATAAGCAACCTGCGCCTAGCCCAGGGTAATCCCCTGGGTTTAGGCGGGACGTGTTCACAAAGGCCTGAAGTATTTCTTTTCACCGGTGCAGGAAACGTTTGAGCAGGAAGGTGAGGAAATAGGGAAATGTATAGAATT
>CAVCCB010000055.1:0-3732 GCA_963600595.1 Subdoligranulum sp. APC924/74
TGCTCAGTATGCATGTGAGTGTCATCATGATGAGCTACGCCTTGCTCTCGCTCACCTTCATCTGCGGTATCATGGGCATCGCCATGCGTTCGCACGCAGAGGAACTGCAGGCGTTGAGCCGCGTGTTCCTCTACCCTGCCCTCACCACAATGGGCTTCGGTATCTTCATTGGTGCCATCTGGGCAAACGTGAGCTGGGGAACCTACTGGAGCTGGGACAGCAAGGAGACGTGGGCGCTCATCACGTTCATGATTTACGCCGCTGTGGTACACACGCAGAGCCTGCCCTTCTTCCGCAAGCCCCTCGCTTACCACATCTATATCACCCTGGCTTTCCTCAGTATCGTCATGACATACTTCGGAGTGAACTACTTCCTCACGGGAATGCATTCATACGCATAATAAATCATATCGCAGTCAAAGTTTCAAATATTTGACTGCGATTTTTTTATAAAGAAGTTGGTACGATATCTCCGAGAGTTAGATATTTTTCTCCGATAGTTAGGTAGTCTTTCTCCGATAGTTAGATATTTTTCTCCGACAGTTAGGTAGTCTTTCTCCGATAGTTAAGAATGAAAGCCGCCTCCCACCATCGGGAAGCGGCTTTATGATATACAATAGATTTTTTACTTTGCGTAAGCCACGCTGCGCACCTCGCGGATCACGGTGATCTTCACCTGTCCGGGATAAGTCATCTCGTTCTGGATCTTGGTGGCGATCTCATCAGAGAGCTTGGTGCTCTGCTCGTCAGTCATCTTGTCGGCACCAACAATCACACGAAGCTCACGACCAGCCTGGATGGCGTAGGTCTTGGTAACGCCGGGATAGCTCATGGCGATGGCCTCAAGGTCGTTGAGACGCTTGATGTAAGCCTCCACAATCTCACGGCGGGCACCGGGACGGGCACCTGAGATAGCGTCGCATACCTGTACGATAGGAGCCAACATCGTGTTCATCTCCATCTCGTCGTGGTGAGCGCCGATGGCATTGCAGATGTCCGGCTTCTCCTTATATTTTTCTGCAATCTTGGCACCATAGAGTGCGTGCGGCAGCTCGCTCTCCTCATCGGGCACCTTACCGATATCGTGCAACAGTCCGGCACGCTTTGCCTTCTTCGGGTTCAAGCCCAACTCAGAAGCCATCACCGCACAGAGGTTGGCGGTTTCACGGGCGTGCTGCAAGAGGTTCTGACCGTAAGAAGAACGATATTTCATCTTACCCACGATGCGGATCAACTCGGGGTGCAAACCATGGATACCGAGGTCGATGGCGGTGCGCTTACCAGTCTCTATAATCTCGTTGTCGAGCTGCTTCTTCACCTTGGCAACCACCTCCTCGATGCGGGCGGGATGGATACGACCGTCAGCCACGAGCTGATGGAGCGCCAAGCGGCACACCTCACGGCGAACAGGGTCGAAGGCAGAGATAACGATTGCCTCGGGTGTATCGTCCACGACAATCTCAACACCAGTGGCTGCTTCCAGGGCACGGATATTACGTCCCTCACGGCCGATGATGCGTCCCTTCACCTCATCGTTGTCGATATGGAACACGCTCACGGAGTTCTCTATGGCAGTCTCGGTAGCTACACGCTGGATGGTCTGGATGACAATCTTCTTAGCCTGCTGGTTGGCGTTGAGCTTCGCCTCGTCAATAATCTCGTTCACATAGCTGGCTGCATCCAACTTTGCCTGGTCCTTCAGGCTCTCCACCAAGCGGCTCTTCGCCTCCTCGGCGCTCAGCCCGGAGAGTTCCTCCAGCTTTGCCTGCTCCAGCTTCTGCATCTTCTCCAGCTCCTGCTGTTTCACGGACAAGAGTTTCTTCTCGTTGTCCACACGCTGCTGGAACTGCTCCACCTCCTGCTTGCGGCGACCCAGTTCCTCCTGGCGCTGGTTGAGTGAGATCTCACGCTGCTTGAGTTTGTTCTCACTCTGCTGGATGCGGGAGTTGCGCTGCTGCACCTCCTTCTCCAGTTCCGCTTTCTTGTTGAGGAACTTTTCCTTTACCTCCAGGAGTTTCTTTTCCTTCACCACATCGGCCTCCTTGTTGGCGGCCTCAATCATTTCATTATATTTTCCCTTAATGACATAACGGAAAATAAGATACCCTGCGCCACCTCCCAAGAGGAGAGCCACCAGGGCCACTATCAGTATTTCAACCATTATTATATTATGAGTTATTAATTAATTTCCCTTTCACACCTACCGCGGGAAACAAATCCGAAGCATTCAGGGAAGGCCTTACTTCAAAGCCTCCTCTATCTCGCCAGTCAATTTTTCGAGAATATCATGGAATGGCTGCGTGTCGTTGCGTCCCAACTCCTTCTCATATCTCAGGGCGATGTCGATGAGCGACATATAAAGGATTTCCTTGTCGCTCTTCCTGCCCTTGAATATCTTGTTGTACGTATTCACCACCTCATTGATCAGCGTCGCTGACTTGCGGTAGTATTCCTCGTCCTCACGCGGCACGTTGACGTTGAGGTCGGTATCGTAGACATGCAGTCTTATGAGTAGTTTCTCTTGTGCTTGGTCTGCCATCGCTCCAGTTTTATTTGTCGCTCAGTAGCGTTATACACTTGTTGACATCCCGAATCAGCTTGGCGATGCGTTTCTGGGTCGCTTCCATGTCTGCGTCCGAGATAGTCATCATCTTTGCCATCTTCAGGCTGCTGTAATCGTGCTCTGCCTGAGTCAACTTAGCCTCCAGTTCCCTGATCTTGGCGTCACGCTCGTCTATCATGGCGTAAAGTTCGTCGTTCTCCTGCCTGATCTCGTCAAACTTGAGAATCATCTGCCTCACGCGGGTAGCAAACGTATTGATTGTTTTCTCATTAGCACTCATACACTATTTCTTTTGGGCTACAAAATTAACGGAATAATTTGAGAAAAACAAATAATCCCCAATGTTTTTGCCTTTTTTTTCGAAGAAATGTTCCTTATTTGCCCATCTTTGCCTTCGCCTTCTCCACGTCCTCATCCGACGGGCGCGGCTCTTTCTTGGCGAGCATCACCACCTGGAAGACGAAGCCGGTCACCCATTTCCGGCTGAATCCCAACCGCTTGTTGAGCTGGCGGATAGTCATCACGGTCTTCACCACTCCCGGGTCGCTGAAGTCGTTCTTGTTGAAGATGTCATCCACGGTCTTGTCGGTCATCTTCTGGAGCGTCTTCTTCATGAAGCCCGGCAGGCGGAGCTTGAATTTCATCAGATTGCCCATCAGCATCATCAGATCTTGCGTGAAGTTCTGGAACTGCACCAGGTACACGTTGACATCCTGCAGCTTGTGGCAATTCTTGCGGATGCTCTGGTCGATTTCCTTGAAGAAGTCATCGTCGGTGTCGTAGATGGTCTTCATCATCTTCTTCGCCTGCGCCTTCTCGCCGATGCCGAGCCGGTTGTTGACGGTGGGCACATGGAGCGAGGACTTGAACACGCGCAAATCGGGCAACATTGCCAGGTTGGTGATGCCCAACTGCGAGGCGAGGGTTGCCTGGAAGTATACGCGGACGAGCGTCATGTAGTCTTCCATTCCGCCCACCTTCGTTTCCTCTGTCTTATGTCCGAACAGTTTTGAAAATATTCCCATTCTTTGCTTGTTTTACTTTGTTATTGTTGATTTCTTCGTGCAAAAGTACAATAAATTCGCAAAATATCAAAGCCCGGGGACTGTTTTTTGCGGACAAATCCTTTTTTTCTTATGAATTAGGTGTTTTTTAGCGATTATATTTCC
>CAVCCB010000055.1:3752-12986 GCA_963600595.1 Subdoligranulum sp. APC924/74
TTTTTTTTTTTTTTTAGTGTTTATATTTTTGCCATTCGTTTTTTTTTTATAATTTTGCACCGTTATAAACATACAGAATACTTAAACAGAAGAATAAGCTTTTGAGATAAGTGCTATCATGAGAGAAAACAGCAGAGGAAACATTTTGGTGAGGAGAGCCGTCATCGTTACAGACTTCGTAATCCTCAACTTGACATTACTGTTGTCGGCGGTCATCACCCCCGACCTTGTTCCTCCTTTTTTCAGTTCTGCCACGAAGACCGTCCTTTTCGCAGCCAATGCCGCCTTGTTTGTCAGCGAGTACTTCTACTCCACCATCATCCATGTCAGGAAGGTGAGCTTTGAGCATGTTCTGAACCGCACGTTCAACCTCGCGGCAATGACCAGCATCATCTTCTTCCTCTCCATCAAGTTCATGAGCGATACAGGCGGAGTTTTCCTCTATGGCATTCTCTTCACCCTCACCTTCTATGCAGCCCTGCTCGTCACGAGGGCCGTCGAGCTGCTCTTGCTGAAGAACTACCGCAGGAAAGGCTACAACAAGCGCACGGTACTCTTCGTGGGCAATGACCCGGCTGTGCTGGAAATGTACCGGATTCTCACGGAAGACCCCACCGCCGGCTATCATGTGCTGGGATATTACGCTGACGAGGAGAACACGAAAGCCCCGGCGGAATTCAAGCGACTCGGCAGCATCCAGCAGCTCAACGAGTTCATGGCAACCTCGCTCGACAACACGCTCAGCGGCAATCCCACCGACCTCAAGGAAGTATTCTGCTGCCTCTCCCACAACGACTCCGACGAGATAGTCCGCATCATGCGCTTCTGCGACAAGAACATCGTGCATTTCTGCTACCTGCCGCGACAGTTCGGCGAGTACAAGTTGCACCTCGACTCACAGATGTTCATGGGAAAGACCATCTACTCCAACCACATAGAACCGTTGGCGAACGGGGGCAAGCGCCTGGAGAAGCGCCTCTTCGACGTAGTGGTGAGCTTCCTCGCCTGCCTCTGCTTCCTGCCGTTCTTCCCCATCGTCGCCCTCATCATCAAGAGCCAGAGTCCCGGTCCCATCTTCTTCCGCCAGCAGAGGACAGGACTGAACGGCAAGACCTTCCTGTGCCTCAAGTTCCGCTCCATGCACGTCAACAAGGACGCCGACAAGACACAGGCCACCAAGGACGACCCCCGCAAGTTTGCCTTTGGCGACTTCATGAGAAAGACCAACATCGACGAGTTCCCCCAGTTTCTCAACGTCCTCAAGGGCGACATGAGCATCGTGGGTCCTCGCCCCCACATGCTCCATCACACGGAGATATACGGCACGCTGATAGACAAGTACATGGTGCGCCACTTCTCCAAGCCTGGCATCACCGGATGGGCACAGGTGACGGGCTACCGCGGCGAGACCAAGGAACTGTGGCAGATGGAGGAGCGCATCAGGAGAGACATCTGGTACATCGAGAACTGGTCGTTCTGGCTCGACATCAAGATCATCCTCCTCACGGCGAAGAGCATCATCATGCCCGACAAGAACGCCTATTAGAATTTCCAAGAATATAGAAACAACAAAAACAAAGACATAATGAAAGGTATCGTATTGGCTGGCGGTTCAGGCACACGCCTTTACCCCATCACGAAGGGCATCAGCAAGCAGCTGATTCCGATATTCGACAAACCGATGATCTACTATCCCATATCAGTCCTCATGCTGGCTGGCATCAAGGACATCCTGGTCATCTCCACCCCCTTCGACCTGCCGGGGTTCAAGCGCCTCCTGGGCGACGGCAGCGAACTG
Organism: Subdoligranulum sp. APC924/74; assembly: GCA_963600595.1. Taxonomy (GTDB): domain Bacteria; phylum Bacteroidota; class Bacteroidia; order Bacteroidales; family Bacteroidaceae; genus Prevotella. The sequence goes on from CAVCCB010000055.1 coordinate 5,551, forward strand.
GGTGTGCATTTCGAGTATGCCGAACAGCCGTCGCCCGACGGACTGGCACAGGCTTTCATCATCGGAGAGGAGTTTATCGGCAAGGATGACGTATGTCTCGTTCTCGGCGACAACATCTTCCATGGGGCAGGCTTCACAGGACTGCTCAGAGACAGCGTGGAGTCGGTGAAGGAGGGATACGCCAACATCTTCGGCTACTATGTCAACGACCCGGAAAGATACGGTGTCGCCGAGTTTGACGACAAAGGCAACTGCCTGAGCATCGAAGAGAAGCCCGAACACCCGAAGAGCAACTACGCCGTGGTGGGACTCTACTTCTACCCCAACAGCGTGGTGGAGATTGCCAAGAACATCAAGCCCAGTGCCCGAGGCGAACTGGAGATCACCACGGTGAACCAGGAATACCTGGGCAGGAAGTCACTCAAGGTGCGCACCCTTCAGAGAGGATTCGCCTGGCTCGACACCGGCACACACGACAGTCTGTCGGAGGCAAGCACCTTCATCGAGGTCATCGAGAAGCGCCAAGGTCTGAAGATTGCCTGCCTGGAGGAGATCGCATTCAAGCAAGGATGGATCGACGCGGAGGCTCTGAAGAAGCTCGCCCAGCCCATGCTGAAGAACAACTATGGCAAGTACCTCATGGAACTGGCGGAAAACAAGTATTAGTCATTATATAATATAATAAGGTATAACATTAATCAGATTATAATGGAAGAAACAAGAAACATGGAATCAGGAAGCGAACAAGAGCAAGAGGAGAAGTCTGTAATCGACCTCCAACTCATCTACTCCACGCTCATCCTCAACTGGAAGTGGTTCCTGCTCTCGGTAGTCATCTGCCTTGGACTGGGATTTGCATACGTCAAGTTCTCCACCAAGATATTCCAAAGCTCAACCAAGGTGCTGGTCAGGGATGACAGTTCGAAAAACAGCGGTTCGAGAAGCGGCGCAGCGGCAGCATTGTCGAGTATGAACCTGGGCTTCATGAGCAGCTCCAACGGCATCGACAACGAAATCGAGATCATCAACTCCCGCTATATGGTGCAGCAGACCATCTTCAATCTCAAGGCATATACCGAGTACAAGCATGAGGGACTGCTAAAGGACACCCTGATATATCGCAAGCAAGAGATCAACGTAGAGATGGACAGCACCCACCTCAAGGCACTCAATGCCCCACTCAAACTATCCATCTCAAGGAATGGCAAGGGCTACCACGTCAAGGGCAAGTATTTCAAGCCCATCAACGCCGTGGAGTTCGAGAATAAGCCATACGAGATTGACATGGACATCGCCAAGCTCCCCGCAAACATCCGTACCAAGGCGGGCATGCTGACCCTAAGCCAGAATGGAAGCGCACAGCTCAAGGAGGGCACGGTGCTGAAAGTGATGATGCTTTCACCCGAACTTGCCGCCAAGGAATATTTCAAGCGCCTCACCATAGACCTGTCATCCAAGAACACGACTATCCTGAAGATCGACTTCAACGATGCCGACAAGGAAAGAGGCGTCGACTTCCTGAATGCCCTGATCTCCACCTACAACATGCAGGCCAACATCGACAAGAACGAGATCACCAAGCGCACGGAGCAGTTTATCAATACCCGCCTGGAGAAAATCAACAAGGAGCTGGGCGGCAGGGACAACCAGCTGGAGAGCTACAAGAAAGACAACAAGCTGGTGGATATCAGCCTGAATGCCAAGCAGGCCATCCTCAACTCCGATGCGTTCGACCAAAGTCTGGACAACGCCAACACCCAGGTGGAACTGCTTGAGGAGCTGGCAAAATATATGGACGAGCCAAGCAACAAGTACCAGCCCATCCCTATCAACGTGGGACTCTCCGACGGCAGCTCCACAGCGTTGATCAACCAGTACAACGGATTGGCGATGCAGCGCAAGCAGCTCTTGCACAGTGCCAGCGAGAACTCCCCCACCGTGACCCCCATCACCTCGCAGATGGAAGACCTCATCGTCGCCATCAAGCGAGCCATGCTCCAGGCACGCGTCAACATGAAGATTCGCCGCAACGCAATCGCCCGACAGTCAAACAAATACGAAGGCGTAATCAAGCAGACACCAAGCCAGGAGAAGACCCTTACCGAGATTGGCCGCCAACAGGCAGTCACCAACGGTCTCTACCTGATGCTCTTGCAGAAGCGCGAGGAGACTTCCATGTCGCTGGCATCCACAGCTGACAAGGCGAAGATCATCGAGCCTGCCGCCTTCGAGAAGAAGGTAAGCCCAAAGGGAATGATCGTCATGCTCATCGCCCTCATCCTGGGCATTGCCATCCCCGCCGGGATCCTGTATGTGCTACAGATGATGCGCTATAAGATAGAGGGACGCGACGACGTAGAGAAGCTCACCTCCATCCCAGTCATCGGCGACATCGTAGTGGCAAGCGAGAGTGCCAAGGCGAAGGCCGACATCGTGGTGCAGGAGAACAAAAACAACCTGATGACGGAAATATTCAGGACCATCCGCACCAACCTGCAGTTCATGATGAAGAAGGACGATAAGGTCATCCTCTTCACCTCCACCACATCGGGCGAGGGCAAGACCTTCACCGCCTCCAACGTAGCCATCAGCTACGCACTGCTCGGCAAGAAGGTCATCATCATAGGCCTCGACATCAGAAGGCCCCGCCTGGCTGAGTTGTTCGAGATCGACGACCGCATCCACGGCATCACTAACCTCCTTGCCAAGGACTCCTGTGGTTGGGATGAGGTGAAGGCACAGATCGTGCCATCGGGCATCAACGCCAACCTCGACCTGCTGATGGCGGGTCCCGTTCCACCCAACCCAGGCGAGCTGGTGATGCGCAACAGCCTCACCGACACAATAGAAAGCCTGAAGGAACACTACGACTACGTCATCATCGACTCCGCTCCCGTGGGACTTGTTGCCGACACGCTGCAGTTCGGCAAGGTGGCAGACAGAACCGTATACGTTTGTCGCGCAGACTACACCCCGAAGTCAAGTTTCGGCTACATCAACAAGCTGATGAAGGAAGACAAGCTGCCCAATATCTGCATCATCCTCAACGGCATCGACCTGTCGAAGAAGAAGTTTGCCTACAGCTACGGCTACGGAAAGTATGGCAAGTACGGCAGATATGGCAACAACAATTCCTTCGGCTCATACGGCAATTATAGCAACAGTCATTACGGTGTGGCGCATGATGACAGTATCAAACTAAAGTAAGAGAAAAAAGCCATGGCAACGATAGCAGTAGACTTTGACGGTACAATCGTCACCCACGAGTATCCCAAAATAGGCACCGAACTGCCCTTCGCCACCGAGACCTTGAAAATGTTGATCAAGGACAACCACAGGCTCATCCTCTGGAGCGTGCGCGAAGGCAAGCTCCTTGAGGAGGCTGTGGAATGGTGCAGGGAGCGCGGCGTGGAGTTCTGGGCTGTAAACAAGGACTATCCCGAGGAGAGCCTGGAGAACAACAACCATTTCTCCCGCAAGCTCAAGGCAGACTGGTTCATCGATGACCGCGGCATCGGCGGTCTTCCCGACTGGGGAGAGATTTACCAGATTATCACCAACCACACCAGCTATCGCAGAGTCCTCAAACAGAAGTTTGGCGAGCAGGAGGAGGCACCCAAGAAGAAGCACTGGTGGAGTCGGTAAGTGACGAAAGAAACGCTTTTTGCATTATAAAAATGGGAAATCCCGGAGATGGCAATCATTTGCCAATCCCCGGGATTTGTCTTTTTGGTTGCGATGTAATTTGGAACCGCCTTATGCCTCAGCGGACTCTTCCTCTGCAGACTCAGCCTCAGCAGGAGCGAAGGTGGCCTTGAAATCGATGATGCCGTTGCTCACGAGGATGTTGTACCACTGCAAGAGCTTCTTGATGTCGCTGTCGTGCACGCGGTCACGGTCGTAGTTGGGCAGCACCTCAGCGAAATAAGTGTGGAGCTCGTCAGCGGAAGCCTTCTTGTAGTTCAGGCTGCACTCCTTGCTCTCTTCTTTCTTGCCAACACTCTCCAATACCTTCCAGAGAGCCACTTCGTCAGCGTCAGTATACATGGCAATGTCGCCCAGGCTGGTAACACGGTCTGTTGCGAAGGCGGGAAGACGCTTGTGAGAAGGGTCGATAGCCTCAACGATCAAGTTACGGTTGCCACGTGATACCAATTTGTAGAGGCCTGGTTTGCCTGCGATAGATAAAATAGTTTCCATTTTCTTATTTATTTTTTTTGTTTATATTGTCTGTATCTTGTCCAATAGTTTCTTTACTTGCATGGCGATGTCTTCCACACCGTCGTTCAGGATATTGAAGTCGCTTCTGCGCATCACTTCCTCCTGGGGCAGTTGAGCATGAATCCACTCCAGGGCTTTCTCCCGACTGATGCCGTCGCGCTCCATGATGCGGCGGATACGCACCTCCTGCGGAGCCGTCACACAGAGCACCTTGTCGAAGTGGGTGCGACGGTGGAAACCACTGTCGAAGAGGATAGCACTCTCCAGCCATTCCTTGCCGCTCCGTTCGAAATCGCGTGCCACGGCGGGGTGGACAATGTCATTGACCGCCTGCTTGTTTGCCTCATTTTCGAGCAGGAAACTCGCCAGCACCTTCTTCTGTAAGATGCCCTGTGCGTCATACACCTCCTCGCCTACGAGCCTCATGAGTTCACGCTTTAGCCCGGCATCCTGACGCATCAGCCTCTTTGCTTCGTCATCGCAGTCATAGACCTCAATGCCGTGGCGGCTGAGTTCCTTGCAAACAAAACTCTTTCCGCAGCCGATGCCACCCGTTATCGCTATCTTCATAACTTCATTATATACATATATATATTATTGCTGCTCCAACAAGTAGTCTACCTTGGTCATCTCGAGATAAGCCTTGCTAACGGTGCGGGGCACGCTACGAAGCTCCAGCGTACACTTGTCAGAAGGATCCTGCGACAGTTCGTCGTAGTCTGCCACCACCTTGAACTGGTCGGCATTGATGGTGCGGAACTGGCTGGCGCCGATGGTGAAGCGCACAGTGACCTTGGAGGGGAACGTGCGAAGCACCATACCCGGCGGCATATTGACAGCCGTCACCGGCACCTCCACCGTCTCCTCAGTCAGCACATCGGGATAGACGGCAAGCCTTACGGAGCTGGGAACAATCTTCACGCCCCTAATCTTTTTCACCTTCACGTTGCAATGGATGGTGTCAGTGAGGTTGCGGAGGTTGAAAGGCTCTATCTCCACATACTCCAGCTGGTTGAGCTGCTGCTTGTTGGCATAGGCTGTCACTTTCGTGGGCAGAAACTCGGTATGGGCGAGGTAGTAGCTCTTGTTGGTGGTAATCTTGCCACGGAACACCACAGGCACCTGCTTGGAAGCACCGTAGGTGAAATAGAAATCGTACTTGTCGGGCTTCATCGAAACCATTTTGCTGGATCCGTAGAGCTGCGCCAATACGAGCTTCTGCACCTCTGATGCGGGTACCACCCCACTGCCCTTGTCCTCGTCGGCATAGGACGCGAACTTGAACAAGAGCGGCGTGAAGCGCCTGCCATACTTATAGGTGGCTATGGTGAAGCCCTTGTCTCTCACCACCACGTGGACCGACTCCGGCAGCTCACCCGTCACCACGGCATTGCGCGGTACGTCGAGCAGGCGCACTGGGATGTCGAATTCCCCCTCGCAAGTCTCGTTGAGCGTCATCATCAGCCAGAATCCGCCACTGAGGGCAAGAAAGAACAAAAAAATCAGAAACTCCTTGTTCAGGGAACTGAATAGGAAGTTTCTGACAGCCTTGAATATGTTCTGCAAACTATGCATTAGGAGTCTGAGCGGTAGCGTCAGCAAACACATAGCCCTTGGCTACGGTGATAACCACACCACGGGCAATCTCCACGTCAACGGTGTTCTGCTCCAGGTTGATGTGCTTCACGATGCCGTACACACCGCCACCGGTAACCACCTTCGAGCCTTCCTGCAGAGAGTTCTGGAACTTACGGATTTCCTTCTGCTTCTTCTGCTGGGGACGGATCATGAAAAACCACATGATAACAAAGATTGCCACCATCATGACCAGGAAGCTCAGACTGCTGCCTGTGCCCTGTTGTGCCTGCAATAATAAACTTGTCATTTTTTTTCTTATGTTTAATGATTGATAATTGTTCGTTCCGGGGATTAATCCTGTCTTGGGTGCTCCTCGCCATATCTTCCTGCACGCTCGGGCAGCTGCTTTGCCATGAGGTTCTTGCTGATGAGGAAACGGCCGATATTGTCGAGCATGCCGTTCACATACCTGCCGCTGCGGGGAGTGCTGTAACGTTTCGCCAGTTCCACGTACTCATTGATAGTGACCGTGGCGGGGATGCCGGGGAACGCCAGGAACTCGGCGATAGCAATCTGCATGATCACCACGTCCATATAGGCGAGACGGGAGAAATCCCAGTTGCGCGAAGCCTCGCTCATGTAGCGCTGGTAGCGGTCGGCATTGAGAATGGTGGAACGGAAGAGCTTGCGGGCGAACTCACGGTCTTCCTCGTCCTTGTACTCGGGCAGCAACTCCTGCTCGTCCTTGGTCTCGGGACCGAAGCGCTTGATGGTCTTCAATACGAAGGTGTCCACCACGTCCTTGTCGTCGTTCCAGTAGAGGCTCTTCTCCTCGAGCAGCGCATCCAGGTCATCGTTCTCCATGACGAACTGCTTGTATGCCTTGCGCCAGAACTCGCGGTCCTGCTCATAGCTGTCCTCCCCGGAAGCCATATATTCGGCGTAGATCTCACTGCCGATGATGGCAGTATAGATCTTGCGGAGAAACTCCACGTCATCATCCCATGAAGACTTCTTCGCCTCCACCCATTTGCCGAGCATCTCATTGCCTTCGAGCTGTACGGCAAAGCGGTTGAACGCAAAACGCTGCGAAGGCATTTCAGTACCCTCACGCTCTGCGCGTACCACCTCTACATCATAACGCTTGCGTGCCTCCTTGGTAACAGCCACTATCAGTTGCAGCATATAATTATACAAATCATAAGCCTTGGAAAGACTGAACAACAACTCCTTCTCGGCATTATCCATATTATGATTGCCGTTCTGATAGTATGCGTAGGTTAACTGGACAATCTTCTTTCTTATCAAATCCCTATTAATCATTCTCTAATAATATAAAAAGGTTTGTTACACAAAAATATTTACGATGCAAAAATACATATTTCTCCGCAATCTGACAAGAGAAAAGGGATTTTTTTACTTTCAAGAACCTGTTTTTTCTGATTTTTTAAGGTAAAAAGGCACTTTTCTCATATTTTTGGCGGATAAATTTGCTCAATTCAAATAAAAGTAGTAATTTTGCATCCGCTTTTTCAAAGCTAATCCGTGTGATGGCGAGTTAAGGCACATAATTATTATTTAAAACTTAATTTAGAGTAACACAAATGAAAGAGATTAATGTAACAGGTCAGAAGCGT
>CAVCCB010000056.1:0-12836 GCA_963600595.1 Subdoligranulum sp. APC924/74
AGGCGATAGGCGATATACTTGCCGTCGGGCGAATAAGTGGGCGTTCCGTCCCAAGCCTTGTTGCTCTTGGTGAGGCAGACAGGTTCTCCCCCATCTACCGGAACAGTCCAGAGGTCGGCATTGGTGCTCGCCTCCTGATGCTCGTCATGGTTGGAGACAAAACAAATCTCCTTACTGTCGGGAGAGAAGTTGTAGGCGATGCCTCCGCCCAACATGAAGATGAGCGAGTAGTTGCCGGGAGTCAAGTCCTTGTATGTCTTGGTCTGCGTGTCAAAGAGGATGAGATGGTTGCAGCGTCCGTCGCAGTAGCTCGTCCAGTGACGATAGAGCAACTTGTCAGCGACATGCGCCTGCACGGGACCGTTCTCCTTCTTCTCCCTCCTCGCCTTGTTGGCCTTGGCATCAGCGCCAAGGTCAGGATACACCTCGGCCGTAAAGGCGATGTATCGCTCGTCGGGCGAGATGACGGGATTGTCGATGCCCAGTTCGTAGTCAGTCACCTGCCTGCTCTGGCAAGTGGCCAAGTCCATGCGGAAGATTTGAGGAGTACCCTTGGAATAGTTAGTGTAATAGATGCTCTTGCCGTCCTTGCTCCACACCGCGGAACTGCTCTTGCCGTCCTCCGTCAGTGCCTTGGCATGTGATCCGTCAGCGTTCATCAGGAAGATGTCCGACGTCGATTTCTGTTTCTTGAGGTCGGAGGAGCCTGATGTGTAGCAGAGGGTCTTGCCGTCTGGCGAGAGGCTCATGGAGGCGACTCCCCTCACTCTGTAGAGATCCTCGATGGTGAACGCCCTTTTCTGTGCGTTCACAGAAAGCAGCAGTGCGGTAAGTGCTGCCGAAAGCATGATTCTTTTGTTCATAGTGTTCTGTATTTTGGTCTTTCAAGTACAAAAGTAGGAAAATATTTCCAAAGCTACAAGGGAAAATGTAAAAAAGCGGACTTTTTGAAAAAAAACTTGGAGGATTGTTTTCTGTTTATGGGATTTTTTATGTAACTTTGTGACGCAAATGGTGCAGAACCCAAAAACTCATAGCTTATGATTACATTCCCATGCGCCAAGATCAATCTTGGTTTGAACATAGTAAGCAAGCGCACAGACGGTTATCACGACCTGGAGACGGTGTTTTATCCCATCCCCCTGCATGATGCGCTCGAAATCAAGTACATGGACGAGAAATTCCCCAGCGAGTCGCCTTGTGACCTGAAGGTGACGGGCAATGCCGTGGACTGTGACGAGCAGTCCAACCTGGTGGTGAAGGCCTATCGGCTGCTTGCCGCCGACTACCAGTTGCCCCACGTCCATGCCCACCTGTTCAAGAACATCCCCTCTCAGGCAGGCCTTGGCGGCGGCTCTTCTGACGCCGCCTTCATGATAAGGCTTCTTGACGAGCGGTTCCGCCTGAACATCGGCAACTCTGAAATGGAGCGCTATGCAGCCCAACTGGGTGCTGACTGTGCGTTCTTCATCACTGCCGAACCTGCATACGCAGAGGGCATCGGCGACCAACTTATGCCCGTTGACGGTCCTGAGAAATCCCTTGCCGGCTATTACCTTGCCATCGTGAAGCCCGATGTGGCGGTGAGTACCCGTGAGGCTTACGCCACTATCATCCCCCACAAGCCTGCGAAATGCTGCCGCGATATCGTGCGCCAGCCCATCGAGACTTGGAGCGAAGAGTTGGTCAACGACTTCGAGGCTCCCGTCTTTGCCATTCACCCGTTGCTGGCTGACATCAAGCAACGTCTCTACGATCAGGGTGCCGCATACGCAGCGATGAGTGGTAGCGGAAGTGCTTTGTTCGGCATATTCAAGGAGAAACCACAGAGAGTGGAGCAGGCTTTCGAGGGGATGTTCTGCAAAGTGATGGAACTGTAATCCCACATATCCCAGTAATACTCACATCAATAAAAGAATCAAACGATGAAAGAAGAAATACACCAGAAACTGATGGAAATCAAGCGTTCCTTCCGTTTGGTCATGAACGGTCCCACCTCACAGTCGATGCGCCAGATGGGCATGGAATACAAGCTGAACTGGGGCGTTCCGTTCATAGAACTGAAGAAAATGGCTGCCGACTACGGTAAGGATTATGATCTTGCCATCGAACTGTGGAAGGAGGACACTCGTGAGTGCAAGATTCTCTCCACACTCATCATGCCTGCGGAGAGAATGTTGCCAGAGATAACGGATTTATGGATGGAACAGGTGACGAGCCAGGAGATGGCAGAGATGCTGGCGTTCAATCTGCTGAAAGACGTAGACTATGCACCAGTGCTTGCCTATCAATGGATGGCGTCCGACAAGCCGCTCTACCTGATTGCCGGCTTCCAACTGCTCGCCAGCCTCTTCACCAAGAAACGGGAGCCGAATGAACGGGGCATCAACGAGTTCCTTGATCAGGCTCGCGTAGCATTGCAGGGCGACCATGTGGGCGTTAAACACGCTGCTGCCAACTGTGTCTTCAGATTTGCCGACCTGGGCGAGGATTTCGAGGGAATCGCCAGAAAGGCACTCCAGGGAGTCCTTGAGTTGTAGAAAGCTGCTTAGTAATTGTAAAAAATAAAGTGGTATAAAATTAATGCGGCTTGTTCAGTGCGTCCAGAGAGGGGCTTGCTTTTAGCCTTACTTAAAGCGTAAAAACAAGTTGGTACTGCCTAAATCGTTAGCATAACAATTTTCCCAACTGAGAAATGGATTTCTACAGTTGGGAAAATCATTTTTATCCTCAAATCCGAAAATGTGTTTGGTGGAGGATTCGGGTGACTATATTTTGTTTGAACAAATATGAAAAGAGGGAACTTCAATAAAATGAAGTTCCCTCTAAAATAGAGGTGTCTAGCGGAGTCGAACCGCTCTACACGGTTTTGCAGACCGTTACCTAACCGCTCGGTTAAGACACCAAGTAATATGTTCTCCTTTCTTGATTTCGGTTGCAAAGGTACTGCTTTTATTTCGTTCCACCAAATTTTTCTGAAACTTTTTCTCGATTTTCTTCACATTTTTCATAAAAAGCACACCCTGAGCACCTGTAATGGGTACAATTCCTGCTCTTTTTGACAGTCCTAAGAACACGAATGGCGGCATACACAACGCATGCCGCCACTACAAGAGCTATTATGAGATACTGTAAAATCTTCACTTTCCCACAGGGAACCTTATCCCGTTTTATCCCACGGCATTGTAACCGTTGGTGGAGTTCTTGCGCATAATGTCATGGATGTTCATTTCCTTGAAGCCATCCGCGCGGTGCTCGTTCTCCAACAATTCCTCTTCTTCCAAATCCTTCTCGGAGCGAGTGAAGGTGAAGGCCTTGTACTTGAATTCTGCGATGGCCCATCCTGCGATGGCTATCACAAACAATGCGATAAATCCTATTAATGCGTTCATATCTTGTCAATGTTTTTAATAATCGTCATCCTCTGCCACGTCCTCGGCATCATCGAGTCCCAAATTCTCAGGGTCCTCGAAGGTAGTACGGTAGCTCTCCTCGGTCAACTTGTCATCGTCGAAGGCATCATCGTCCTCATCGGGGTCGTTGTAGTGATCCTCTATCTCGGGTGCATCCTCGTCGTCGTCCTCATCGTCCTCGTCACGGTCGAGAAGATCGTCCTCGCGGTCCAGTTCGTCCTCGTCGTTGAAGCGCATACGCACCTTCTCTACCTCTTCCTTCTCCTTGGCGAAGATAGCCTCGGTCCAAGTGCCCTTAGGAATCTCCAATACCTCAAATCCGTCGGCGAGTTTCTTTTCGTAGAGGCCGCCAGGCTTGTGAAGGCGGTTGGCGGGCAAGGTTGTGGTACTGATGTCAAACCCGCTCTCGATGATATCCTGAATGCTCTGTGGAAGGCTCTCCCATCCGCCGCCGAAGTTGCGCTCAAGTACCTCGATAAGCTTTGTGGCACTGATGTGGTGGATATTCTCATAGGTAAGGTCGGTAATGCGCATAATTGGACGCTTCTTGATGGCGTACTTTACATTGGCGTCATCGATGCGCAGGATGCCCACCTTGAAGCCGCGTATGGCGTATTTCTCCAACACCTCGGGCTTGTCCACCTTCACCTCTTCAATCTCGAAGGCACTTCTGATGTTGGTGAGATACCGACGCTGGTTGTCCTTCAGGTCGATGTCCTTTTCCGCTGCTTCCCAAAGGCGGAATACATCATTTTCCTGTATGTCCCAAACACTGCTCTTGGTCAATGTCTTGAGATTTAAAGTCTTTTCTTTTTTCATCATATTTTCTATTTCGCTTGCAAAAGTAAATACTTAATTTCAAATATCCAAATTTTCCGTATGTTTTTTATAAAAATGTGTTCTTTTTATTGGTGTTTCATTTTTTTTGATTACCTTTGCACATACTTATGAGCGAACCTTTAGCTGAGAGAATGAGACCTCGCACGCTTGCCGATTATGTAGGCCAGAAGCACTTGGTGGGCGAGGGTGCCGTGCTGCGCAAGACCATTGACGCAGGGCGCATCTCCTCTTTTATTCTTTGGGGACCTCCGGGGGTAGGAAAGACCACATTGGCGCAAATAGTGGCGCAGACCCTCCAGGTGCCCTTCTTTACCCTAAGTGCAGTAACAAGCGGCGTGAAAGATGTCAGAGAAGTCATAGAACGCGCCAAGAACGGCCGCTTCTTCAACACCGCCTCACCTATTTTATTTATAGACGAAATCCACCGTTTCTCCAAGAGCCAGCAAGACTCCTTGCTGGGTGCCGTAGAGAAAGGAGTGGTGACGCTGATAGGAGCAACCACAGAGAACCCCTCCTTCGAGGTAATCAGACCGCTGCTCTCCCGCTGCCAGCTGTATGTGCTGAAACCGCTGGGCATGGATGACCTCGACGCTCTGCTCCATCGCGCCGTCACGCAGGACGTGGAGCTGAGGGAAAAGCACATTGAGTTGAGGGAGACCGGGGCGATGATGAGGTTCAGCGGCGGAGACGCGCGCAAGCTGCTCAACATTCTGGAACTGGTGGTGGAGTCTGCGGGCACTGACGACATCGTTATCACCGACGAACTGGTGGAGGCGCAGCTGCAGCAGAATCCCCTTGCCTACGACAAGCAGGGGGACATGCACTATGACATCATCTCCGCCTTCATCAAGAGCATCCGCGGCAGCGATCCCGATGCTGCGCTCTACTGGATGGCTCGCATGATAGAAGGGGGAGAAGACCCGCAGTTCATCGCCCGCCGCGTGGTAATCAGCGCCAGTGAGGACGTGGGACTTGCCAACCCCAATGCTCTGCTCCTTGCCAACGCAGCCTTCGACACCGTGATGAAGATAGGATGGCCCGAGGCACGCATCGCCCTCGCAGAGGCTGTGGTGTACCTTGCCACGAGCCCCAAGAGCAACAGTGCCTACCTGGGCATCGACGCCGCCCTGGGAGCCGTTCGCAAGACGGGCAACCTCCCCGTGCCGCTGCACATACGCAATGCTCCCAACAAGCTGATGGCGGAGCTGGGCTACCACGACGGCTACAAGTATCCCCATGACTATCCCGGTCATTTCACCGAACAGCAGTATCTTCCCGATGCGCTGTGCGATGCCCGCTTCTGGCACGCCCAGCACTCGCCCTCTGAAGAGCGACTCTACAACTGGATGGTGAGTTGCTGGGGCGACCGCTTCAAGAAATAGAGAAACAGGAATCAATAACTTTAACAAGATATCTACAACTCACTATAAGCAAGATGATTCAATACAATCATGACCCCGAATTTGTAACAACGCTCCAACGAGTGATAGAGTTTATTGGCACCTTTGCCTTCGCCATCTCCGGCATCCGACTGGCAGCATCGAAGCATTACGACTGGTTTGGCGGTTTCGTCTGCGGTGTGGCAGTTGCCATTGGCGGCGGAACCATCCGTGACGTGATGTTGGGCGTGCGTCCTTTTTGGATGCTCAGCCCCATCTACCTCATTTGTACCTTCATGGCGCAGGCACTGGTTATCCTGTGCCACAGTTACCTGAAACGCCTCGACAACACATGGTTCCTCTTCGACACACTGGGGCTGGCACTGTTCAATATCGCTGGTATTCAGAAGACGCTCGACTGCGGTTTCCCCTTCTGGGTGGCGGTCATCATGGGCTGCATCACGGGGGCTGCCGGCGGTGTTATCCGCGACGTGCTGCTCAATGTGGAGCCTGTCATCTTCAGGAAGGAAATCTATGCGATGGCGTGTGTGGTGGGCGGACTTGCCTACTGGGGACTTTCATCGTTGGGCGTGAGCGTCTACATCACGGTCATAGTGGCTTTCCTCTTCGTTTGCATCATCCGCTTCCTGGCGGTAAAATACCACATCTCCCTGCCCAAGTTGAGAGACGAGGACTAAAACAACATAAGACAAAAGAAGAATATGAAAAGACAAATGACAATCTTTTTCCTCGCACTGCTCTCTGTGCTGTCCATTCAGGCACAGGTCAAGCGCGAGTTTCGTGGCGCATGGATACAATGCGTGAACGGACAGTTCATGGGCAAGAGCACAGGACAGATACAGTCGATGCTCACCCGCCAGCTGGACGAGTTACAGAAGGATGGTGTCAATGCCATTATCTTTCAGGTGCGCGCCGAGTGCGATGCCCTCTATGAGAGCAAGCTCGAACCATGGAGCAAGTTCCTGACAGGTACACAGGGCAAGGCACCCTCGCCCTACTGGGACCCTTTGGCATGGATGGTGACGGAGTGCCATAAGCGGGGCATGGAACTGCACGCCTGGATCAATCCCTATCGTGCCAAGCACGGAACCACCAAGGCTTCCGCCCTCTCGTCCGGTCATGTGGCGATCAGGCATCCCGAACTTTGCTTCGTCTATGGCAACCTTGTCATTCTGAACCCAGGCATACAGGAGGCAGCGGACTATACCTGCAAGGTGGCGGCTGACCTCGTGAGCCGTTATGACATCGACGGCTTCCATATTGACGACTATTTCTATCCCTATCCCTCACCAGGAGAGGCCATCCCCGACCAGGCATTGTTCCAGCGCCAGTCCAACGGCTTCCGCAACATCGGCGACTGGCGCCGCGACAACGTGAACCGCTTTGTCAAGCAACTAGGCGAGACCGTCCATCAGGTGAAGCCATGGGTGAAATTTGGAGTCTCCCCCTTCGGCATCTACCGCAACAAGCGCAACGACCCTAACGGCTCCGAGACCAATGGCTTGCAGAACTATGACGATCTCTATGCCGACGTGCTGCTCTGGGTCAACAACGGATGGGTGGATTATTGCGTGCCCCAGATATACTGGGAGATAGGCAACCGCGCAGCCGACTACAAGACGCTGATAACATGGTGGAACAGGAATGCCGCCAACCGTCCCCTCTACATTGGTGAGGACATAGAGCGCACGGCAAAATATCCTGACCCAAACAATCCCAAGAGCCACCAGATGCCTGCCAAGCACCGTCTGCACCAACAGTGTGCCAACGTGAGTGGAACGGTACTATGGTACGCCCAGACAGCAGCGGAGAACGTGGGCAACATTGGGCATACGCTCCGTGACTATTACTGGAAATATCCCGCTCTACCACCGCTGATGCCTTTCCTGGACGACAAAAGCCCCAGTGCCGTGAGGAGTCTGAAGTTCAAGTGGACGGAAGACGGTCCCATCCTTTCCTGGAAGGCACCCAAAGGCAAGAAATGGGGAGACGAGGCAAACCGCTACGTCATCTATCGCTTCGAGGAAGGTGAGAAGGTAGATCTGGACGATGCCTCCAGAATATTGAAGGTGAGCTATGATGACTCTTTCAAGTTGCCATATGTGAAAGAAGGGAAATATACCTACGTTGTCACTGCGTTAGACAGAGTGGGCAACGAAAGCAAGGGCAAGAAAAAGAAGGTGAAATTTTAGCCCTTAAGGACGCGCTGCCAAGAGCTATGGACTCGGCATAAAGCCTGAGAATACAAAGCGGAAGTGAGTGAGGTGTATCAGAAGTGTATCATTCTGATTTTTGATACAAAATGATAGTTAATATATTGATATACAAAAAGTTAAATTGTATCACAAGTGATACAGCAGCTGTGCCTGACTGATACGCTTTGTATCACGGTTGATACAGGCTAATATACTGTTCATCAATTACTTAACTTGCGTTTTGTATCACTTTAAAAATGATACACTCTGATACAAGGTTTTAATCTGATACAAAATGATACAGATGAACAACAATAAAGATATCCGATGCTCGTTGGAGCGTTACAAGGCGGGCGAAAGCAACCCTACATGTGTCCGCAATACGGAAAGAAAATGAGCTGGAATATTTCCACGACCACCCCGAACAAAGGGGCCGGGAAGCGAACGAGGCTGAGTTTATCAGCGGAAAACCAGTTCTGGGCTTGGGCCGGCGAACTCCCGGGAAGGTTCAAGTCCTTCCTGACGGAGCGCCATGATGGCTTCGAAACCTTCGGCGTTACAACCCATAAGTATCGGAGTTACGGGTCGTAAGTATCGGAGTTATGATGCATAAGTATGGGAGTTACGCATCAAAACTCCCATACTTAGTAATGGTAAAAAACAAATTGGTACAATTTCCAATGCCTGCTTATAGTTTGTGGCCTCCGCAATGCCCAGCGCGCCCTGAAGGGCAACCTGCGCCTTACTGGTGGACCTAATTTCTCCTCGTTTTCTTCAATTCCAACTTAGGGATCTTGATTTCTTGACCGGCAGACACCTTGGAGATGCCGTTGAGCGCCTCGATATAGCATTCCATGCCGGCACCGAGGTAGGTCTTGCTAATGCCTTCTAAAGTCTGGCCTGGCTTTACCTTGATCTTCTGGGCCACTCCCACGATGCGGTATGCACCTGTGCGAATACGCACGTCGCTGGCATATTTGTCCTGATGTGCCTTGAATACGTCCTGCTGCTTATCGGCGGCTTCCTGTGCGGGCTTCTTGGCATCCTGCTCCTTGTCCTTGCTCTCTATCGCCTGGCTCACTTTTGCCATTCGTGCACTGTCCTCGCGGGCTTTGCATTTCAGCTCCAGCTGCACGCTGTCCTCGGACGAGGGCACAGTGTCTGCCTTGACGGCGGGCTGCTGATACTTGGCGGCGTTGAGTTGGGAAGTGAGGAAGTCGCGCTGATGGGCAAGGTAGTCGCGCTGGGCGGACATCTTGCCATAGTTGAATGCAAACCATCCCATGCCGCCCACCAGGGCGAGAATGAGACAGCAAGCTATTACCGCCACATAACGCGGAATCACCACATGGGAACGGCTCCTGGGGGAATCTGTCTCCGGCTTTTCCTGCCTTGATTCCTGGGAAATGGTCGCTGCCTCGGAAGCGGATATCTCCTGAGGGGACGGGGATTCCTCGGTTTTGCTTTCCTCCGAAGGTCTCATTTCTTCCGAGGGTTGCAATTCCTCCGAAGGCTTGTTTTCCGAAGTTTCAGCTTCCCGGTCATTAACCTCCAAAGGTTGCTCCTCCTCTACCCTTTCCGGTTTTACTTCTTCAATCTTCTCTTCCTCGCCTGACAAGACAGGAACAAATTCGGTATCCGACTCCTCGTTCACCTCCGTCTCGGTTGCGACCTCTGCCTCAGGTTCTGTCTCCTCGCTCTTCACATCCTCCACGATTCCGGGAGTTTCCTCCGCCTCTCTCATGGCGAACTTCTCGTCGATTTCCGTGAAGTCTACGCCGTCGTTCACCGTTACCGTCTCAAACTGTGCGAAGGGCTTGTTGACTATCTCCTTGAGGATGTTGTCGGGGGTGAAGGAAATCTTGTCACGCCCCTCTATCATGATACGCTCGCCCGTGTTCACGTCCACGCTCTCGCGGTCTTTCACCGCCATCACCTTGAATGTGCCGAGCCACTTTATCTTGACCAGTTTCTCGTCATGCAGCGCCTCGTTGGCAATGTCGAACATTGTCTTCACAAAGTTCTCGGCGGCAGCCTGTTCCAGTCCGTCCTTCTCCGCCAGCGTCTTTGCCAGCTGTAGAATGCTCGACTTATTGCTCATTGTCGTCCCCTCCATTCTTTAGTTTCTCCTTGACGGCAGCCACGGGGCGGAAAGCCAGTACCAGTTTCGGCGGTACCAGCTGGCGCTTCTTGGTGGTGGGGTTCACCACCACCCTTTCCATGCGCTTCTTCACCTCGAAGGTGCCGAAGGCGGGGATGGAGACTGTCTCTCCCGCCTCAAACTCGGCGATCATGGAGTCTGTCACATGTCTCACGAGCCGCTGGCAGTCCTCCTGCGAGTATCCGCTGCGGCGTGCCAGCTCTGCAATGTATTCCTTGTTGTTCATACTGTTGTCTTTGTTCACTTCTATGCCAGCTCGCCGTAGAGGTCGAACTCCTCGCTGTGCACGATCCTGACATCATAGAAATTCCCCACTCTCAGTCGCTTGCCGGTGGCGGGGAGAAGCACTTCGGGGTCCACCTCTGGCGAACAGAACTCAGTCCTGCCGATGTAGTATTCGCCCTCCTTGCGGTCGATGATGACACGCATGGTCTTGCCCACCTTCTCCGCCTCCACCTCGGCGCTGATTTCCTGCTGGAGTGCCATGAGCCGGTCGAGCCTCTTCTGCTTCACCTCCTGGGGCACGTCATCCTCATAGTGCTGCTCGCTGTAGGTGCCCTCCTCCTCAGAATAGGCGAAGGCACCCATGCGCTCGAAGCGCGCCTCGCGAACGAAGTCGAGCAGTTCCTGGAAGTCTTCTTCGGTCTCGCCGGGGAAGCCCACCATCAGCGTGGTGCGCAGGTGGATGCCTGGCACTCGCAGGCGGATGGCACGGATGAGGTCAACGGTCTCCTGCTTGGTCACGTGGCGGCGCATACGCGAGAGCATGTGGTCGCTGACGTGCTGCAGGGCGATGTCGAGGTAGTTGCACACATTGGAGCGCTCCCTCATCACATCGAGCAGCTCCATGGGGAACTGGTTGGGATAGGCATAGTGCAAGCGTATCCATTTCACCCCGGGGATGTCAGCCATGCGGCTCACCAGCTCCGCAATGTGGTGCTTGCCGTCGATGTCGATGCCGTAGTAGGTCAACTCCTGGGCGATGATCTGGAACTCCTTTACTCCCGTTCGGACCAGCTCCTCCACCTCCTGCAGTATCTCCTCCATGGGGCGGCTGGTGTGCTTGCCCGTGATGATGGGGATGGCGCAGTAGGCACAGTGACGGTCGCAGCCCTCGGCAATCTTGATGTAGGCGTAGTGGTGGGGCGTGGTGAGGTGGCGGCGACCGTCACAAGACGGCACGTCTGCCCTGCCCAGCTCCTGGAGGAGCTGCTTGTAGTTGAATTTGCCGTAGAACTTGTCTACCTCGGGTATCTCCTTCTCCAGCTCCTTCTGGTAGCGCTGCGAGAGGCAGCCCATCACGTAGAGTCTGTTGAGCCTTCCCTCCTGCTTGCGCTGCACGAACTCCAGGATGGTATTGATGCTCTCCTGCTTTGCGTCCTCGATGAAGCCGCAGGTATTGATGACGGCAATCTCGCCCTGCGGACGCTTGGAGTCGTGCACGCAGCGGTAGCCGTTAGCTTCAAACTGTTTCATTAGCAGCTCGCTGTCCACCAGGTTCTTGGAGCAGCCCATGGTGATGATGTCTATCTCGTTTTTCTTCACTATATCTTCTTCCTTTATCTGTTATGACTTAAACAATGAATCCACGAATTCTCTCTTGTTGAAGAGCTGCAGGTCTTCCATGCCCTCTCCCAGTCCGATGTACTTTACGGGCACCTTGAGCTGGTCTGAGATGCCGATGACCACGCCGCCCTTCGCTGTGCCATCGAGCTTGGTAATGGCGAGCGATGTGATATTGGTGACGGCGGAGAACTGCTTCGCCTGTTCGAAGGCGTTCTGGCCAGTGCTGCCGTCGAGCACGAGCATCACCTCGTCGGGTGCTTCTGGCAGCACCTTCTTCATCACCTCCTTGATTTTCTTCAGCTCGTTCATCAGTCCCACCTTGTTGTGGAGTCTGCCTGCGGTGTCGATGATCACTACGTCGGCCCCGTTTGCCTTGGCGCTCTGCAGAGTGTCGAAGGCAACGGAGGCGGGGTCGGAGCCCATCTGCTGCTTCACCACGGGCACGCCCACGCGCTCTCCCCAGATGCAGATCTGCTCCACGGCGGCAGCACGGAAGGTGTCGGCGGCACCCAGGTAGACGCTCTTGCCGGCTTTCTTGAACTGGTAGGCAAGCTTGCCAATGGTGGTGGTCTTGCCCACTCCGTTCACGCCCACCACGAGTATCACGTAGGGTTTGTGGCCGGAGGGCAGGCTCCAGTCGTCATTGTCCTCGGAGTGGTTCTCTGCGAGCAGATTGGCAATCTCTTCGCGCAGAATCCTGTTGAGCTCGGAGGTGGAAACATACTTGTCTCTTGCCACTCGCTCCTCAATGCGGCGAATAATCTTGACGGTGGTCTCCACGCCCACGTCGGAGGTGATGAGCACCTCTTCCAGGTCATCGAGCACGTCGTCATCCACGGTCGATTTTCCCGCCACGGCTCTCGCCAGTTTGCTGAAGACGCTCTCCTTGGTTTTTTCCAGACCCTTGTCGAGGGTCTCTTTCTTCTTATTGTTGAACAATCCAAATAGTCCCATAATGCGGTATTTTTAATTTATATGCTTTTAGTTTGCAAATTTAGGCAAAAAATCTGAATTATAAGACTGTAAGTCGAAAAACTTAACGGAAAAAGGTCGCATTTCTTTCGAAACACGACCTTCCTGATATGTTAAGTGCTAAAAATTAGTCCTTAAAGAAATCCTTAACAGCCTCGTTGGCTACCATCTTCTCATCGAAGACATAAGCACCAGTCTTGGGGCTCTTAACCATCTTGATAACCTTTGTGTATCCGCGACCATCCATGTTACCTTCGTGGAGGGTAGCGACCGCTTTCTTTGCCATAGT
>CAVCCB010000057.1:0-12365 GCA_963600595.1 Subdoligranulum sp. APC924/74
AGGAACTGGAGTGCGACGTGGTGCGCTTCCAGAACAACAAGGAGAAATGGGTGGCTTTGGTGGGGCTCCTCAACGGCTATCCCTACGAGATTTTCACGGGCTTGCAAGATGACGAGGAGGGCATCATGCTCCCCAAGTCTGTGTCCAAGGGCAAGATCGTGAAGAACACCCTGGGGGAAGGACAGAAACGCTACGACTTCCAGTTTGTCAACAAGCGCGGCTACAAGATTACGGTGGAGGGACTGAGCGAGAAGTTCAATCCCGAGTACTGGAACTATGCCAAGCTCATCTCCGGCGTGCTGCGTTACCGTATGCCGATAGAGCATGTCATCAAGCTGGTGGGACAGTTGCAGCTCACTTCTGACAACATCAACACCTGGAAGAAAGGTGTGGAGAAGGCACTGAAGAGATATTTGCCCGGAGGCTCCATGGCTGACAAGGAAAGTGAGGGGGAGAATGAAGGCGAGTAGTAGCAGCATCTGTCTCGACAACCTCCGTTTCCACGCCTTCCACGGTGTGTTGCAGCAGGAGCGGATTGCGGGCAACGACTATCGGGTGAGCCTCCGCATCGCCTATGATATCAGTAGGGCGATGGAGAGCGACCGGGTGGAGGATACGCTCAACTATGCCGAGGTGTTCCAGGCGGTGAAAGAGGAGATGGCTGTGCCCTGCAATCTCATCGAGAGAGTGGCAGGAAGGATTGGCAACAGGCTCTTCGGGCAGTTCCCGGAGATTGAGGAGTTGGATTTGAGAATTGTGAAAGTCAATCCGCCGATGGGTGCCGACTGTGAGGGTGCTGGTGTGGAAGTACACTTAATAAATAATAAAACTTAGAAGGGTTTGTGAGATTTCTGCTACAAAATGATTAATTTTGCAAAATCATCTGAAAAGAATCATGCATATAAATAAGGTAATCCTCGTATTGATGACGTTTGTGATGTTGGCGCTCGACGTGTGCGGTGCCAACAGCCGTTTTACGCTCGTCATTGACGCAGGACATGGCGGACATGACGCCGGTGCCTTGGGTGCCGTGTCGAAGGAGAAGAACATCAACCTCTCCGTGGCATTGCGGTTCGGGGAGTATGTGGAGAAGAATATGCCTGAGGTGAAGGTAATCTACACCCGCAAGACGGATACCTTCATCCCCCTGAAACAGCGTGCCAACATCGCCAACAAGGCGAATGCCGACCTGTTCATCTCCGTCCATACCAATGCCCTGCCCGGCGGTAAGCAGGCGAGGGGATTCGAGACCTATACGCTCGGTATGCACCGTGCCAAGGACAACCTCGATGTCGCCATGAGGGAAAACTCCGTCATCTCGATGGAGAAAGGTTACCAGCAGACCTACCAGGGCTTCGACCCCAACTCCTCGGAGAGCTACATCATCTTCGAGTTCATACAGGGCAAGAACATGGAGAGGAGCGTGGAACTGGCGCGCATGATCCAGCGCAAGGTGTGCAGCAATGCCAACCGCCCCGACAAGGGTGTGCACCAGGCGGGATTCCTGGTGCTGCGGGAGACTTCCATGCCCAGTTGTCTGATAGAGCTGGGCTTCATCACCACTCCCGACGAGGAGACGCTGCTCAACACCGACAGTAGGGTGGACGACATCGCCAAAGCTATCTACGAGGCGTTCGCACAATACAAGAACAAATACGACAAGCGCGTGTCGGTGCCTTACCGTGCCGATACCACCGATGACCTGGACGTGCCGTCGATAGTGCCCGAGAGCTATCGGGAGACGAAGGCTCCGCATACCAGGGCTGCCGTGAATACCGTAGAGGAGAAGACCGACAGCCAGCCCGCCGCAAAGAATACTGACAGCCAGCCCGCCGCAAAGGAGGCGGACAATAATGCCGACGCTCCCGTCTTCAAGGTGCAGATTCTCACGAGCGGCAAGTTGCTCTCCGAGGGAGATTCCCGTTTCAAGGGAGAGACTGACTATGAGAGCTATCAGGAGAACGGAATGGTGAAATACACCATCGGCTCCTCCACCAACTACAATGAGATCTACAGGTTGCGCAAGAAGCTGGTGGAGAAATTCCCCGAGGCTTTTATCATCGCTTTCAAGGACGCCAGGAAGTGCGATGTCAACCAGGCGATAAGAGAATATTTAAAGAATAAGAACAAATAAGAAGGAATAAGATGAAAATGTCAAAAGAAATAAAGATTGCCCTCGTGGCAATCGCGGGCATCCTGGTGATGTACTTCGGAATCAATTTCCTGAAGGGGAAGAATCTCTTTTCTTCCAACAACTTCTATTACATCACCTTCGATAACATCGAGGGACTCGGTGCGTCAAGCCCTATCTATGCCAATGGCTACAAGGTGGGTACCGTCGAGGAGGTACACTTCGACTTCGACGAGTCGGGACCCATCAAGCTGAAGGTGGAGATCAACAAGGAACTGCGCATTCCCAAGGAGTCCACGGCGGAGATTGTCAAGGACTTGATGGGCAACCTGCAGGTGCATCTCATATTGGCGAAGAACAGGGGAGAGTATATCGAGCCGGGAGGTGACATCAAGGGCATCGCCACCAAGGGACTGATGGACAAGGTTTCTTCCATGGTGCCCGCCATCGAACTGATGTTGCCCAAGCTGGACTCCATCCTCACCAATCTGAATGCCCTGGTGTCTGACCCCGCCATCGCGGCTTCCCTGCACAACATCCAGACCATCACTTCCGACCTTACCGTCTCCACCCGTGAACTGAACACGCTGATGACGGGCCTGAACAGGGACGTGCCCGGACTGATGAAACGTGCCAACGGTGTGCTCGACAATACCGGCAAACTCACCTCCAACCTGGCAGCACTTGACGTGCAGGGCACACTGGACAAGGTGAACGCCACCCTGGAGAACGCACAGGCATTCACGGACAAGTTGAACAGCAACGAGGGAACACTGGGCAAGCTGATGACCGACCCGGGGTTGTACAACAACCTCAACTCCACCATGCGTGATGCCGACTCCCTGCTGGTCAACCTGAAACAGCACCCGGGACGTTATGTGCACTTCTCACTCTTCGGCAAGAAAGACAAGTAATCCATCCACAACTCAAAGATAAAAAAAAGTAGACAGTCATGCTCGCAAATCCTCAGGCTCTGTGGGAAAATAGTCTTGCGCTCATTCGCGAGAGTATCACGGAGCAGCAATATAATACATGGTTCAGACCCATCGTGTTTGAGTCGTACAAACCGTCGACCAAGACACTGTTGGTGCAGGTTCCGAGTCCGTTTGTATACGAGTACTTGGAGCAGAACTTTGTGGATTTGCTGAGCAAGGTCTTGCATCGCAACTTCGGAGACGGCGTGCGGCTCACCTATCGTGTGGTGGTGGTGAAGGATTCCCCCGGCGGAACCCTCGATGCCCCTCTCGACCCCACCGACATCAAGGAACCCGTCAGCAATGATGGCTCCAAGGCGGAGGAGATCGACTCGCAGCTGGATCCCAAACTCACCTTCGACAACTATGTGGAGGGTGCCAGCAACAAGTTGCCGCGTGCTGTGGGTATGTCCATCGCCGAGCACAACAAGTCCACGCAGTTCAACCCGATGTTCATCTACGGTCCGTCGGGAAGCGGAAAGACCCACCTCATCAATGCCATTGGTGTGCTGACGAAGAAAACCTACCGGCAGAAACGGGTGCTGTATGTGGGCGCACGCCTGTTCCAGACGCAGTATACGGATGCGGTGTTGCACAACACCACCAACGATTTCATCAACTTCTATCAGACGATAGACACGCTCATCGTGGACGACATCCAGGAATGGGCGGGAAAGACGAAGACGCTCGACACGTTCTTCCACATCTTCGACCACCTGTTCCGCAACGGCAAGCGCATCATCCTGGCGAGTGACCGTCCGCCGGTGGACTTGAAGGATATGCCCGACCGCCTGCTGACCCGTTTCTCCTGCGGTCTGATTGCTGAGCTGGAACGCCCTAACGTGCAGCTCTGTGTCGACATCCTGTCGAGCAAGCTCTATCGTGACGGGGTGAAGTTCTCGAAAGAGGTGATTCAGTTCATCGCGGAAAACTGCCACGGGAGTGTGCGCGACCTGCAGGGTGCCATCAACGGACTCCTGGCTTACAGCATCGTCTACAACAGCAGTGTCGACGTGAGACTGGCGGAGCGTGTCATCAAGCGTGCCGTCAAGGTGGACGACAAGCCCTTGACGATAGATGACATCATGGACACCGTGTGCAACCACTTCAATGTGACTGCCACTGCCGTGAACAGCAAGAGTCGCAAGCGCGATTATGTCGTTGCCCGGCAGGTGACGATGTACCTGGCGCAGAAATATACCAAAATGCCCGCTTCGAGGATAGGCAAACTCGTTGGTAATCGGGATCATAGCACAGTTATCCACAGTTGTTCAAAAGTGGAGGAACGCTTGAAGGTCGACCATTCCTTCGGGGAGGAGCTGATGAGTATCGAGAACTCTTTCAGGCTCAAGAAATAAAAGGAAAATGATGCCGTAAGGCGTGTTGTTTATATGAATGAAGTTTAAAAGGAAGTCTTGCAAGTTTGTATTTGCCCGACTTCCTTTTTCCTTTATGTGTTTTCTTTGTACGTTGTCTTATAAACCGTTGGATTCTTCGCTCTTCGCTCTCATCATCTTCTTCCATTTGAAGTATCCCGCCACGGCGATGATGACGTAGAGTCCGTAGAGACCTGCCTTGAAGGGGATGCCCTTGCCGATATAGAGATAGCAGCATACGATGTCCACGATGATCCAGAAGAACCATTGTTCGATATACTTGCGCGCCAATGCCCACAGACCCACGAAGCTCAGGGCGTTGGTGAAGGCATCGAGCAGGGGTACTGTGGAGTTGGTGAAGGTCACCAATATATAATAGGTGGCTCCCCATGCTACTAAGAAGAACACGGTGGCGGGCAGGTAGAGCGATTTCCTCATGTGGGTAATCGGCAGTTCCTCTGAAACCTTCTGGTTGCGCTTCTTCCCCCATTTCCATACTGCATAGCCGTAGATGGCGGCGAGGGTGTAGTACACTGCCATGCCTGCGTCGCCATAGAGACCGTGGCTCCAGTAGAGCCAGATGTCGAGGGCGGGCATGAGGATGCCCACCAGCCAGAGATAGATACTGGCACGGTACTCCAGCAGGATGTAGATCAAGCCGAGTACCGTGGTGATGATGTCTAAATACATATTCTTACTTTAGAAGTTGACCGAAAGGTGAACCATCATGTTGAATGGTGCTGAGGGAGCGAAACCTGCAGCACCCATATCGCGGTTGCCCCATGAGTTGACAGCGGTAAGGGTGCCGTTCACGAGTCTGTACTGGGGGGCTGCCCATCCGTTGTTGTCATACTTCTGGTTGAAGACATTGTAAAGGGTCACGCCGATGGTGGCGTCCTTCATGCCTGCCTTCTTCAGCGAGAAGCCATAGCTCAGGTCGATGTTGGTGGTGAAGTGGCTCTTCAACTGCAAGGTCTCGTAGGTGGTGTTGCCCACGGGCTCGTAGTCGTCGTTCCACTTGTCGTTGCACACCATCTCCTTGAACCCGGTGTTGGTAAGGTTCTGGTCGCTTACATACTGGCTCTGGATGCTTGCCTTGAAACCTGCATAACTGAAGGTGAGGATGTTGTTGAAGATGAAGTCGGGAGAGAAACTCAGCGGTGTCTCGCCCTCGATGGTGTAGTCGCTTCCATCTTCCAGCTGGATGGTCAAGTCCTTGACACGGTTCTTGGACCATGTGGCATTGGCATCCCACTGGAACCAGTCTACGGGGCGCCATGATGCCTCCAGTTCTGCACCGAGACGGTAGCTCTTGTCGAGGTTGCGGGTGATGGCTTCGCCGATATTGTCGATTTCGCCTGTCAACACAAACTGGTCCTTGTAGTTCATGTAGTAGAAGTTGACTCCTGCGGAGAACTTGCTGCTCTGGAACTTGTAGCCGACCTCCAGGTCATTGAGGCGTTCTGCCCTGGGCATGCTGATGCTTCCTGTTCTGCCAAGTGACTCTGCCATCTTGGCGTCGGCATAGTAATTCTCGAAGTTGTTGCGCACCGGCTCCTTGTGGGAGATGGCATAGGATGCATACACCTTGTGGTTGGGGGTGATGTCATAGGTAAGACCCACCTTGGGGTTGAAGAAGTCATACTTCTGGCTGATCACGTAAGCTCCGGTGAAGTCATTGCCCAGATAGCTGTCGCGCGGGTCCTGCAGCTTGTAGTCTACGTGGCGGTATTGCAAGTCTACGAAACCGTTCAGTCCGTCTGCCAACTGATAGGTAGCCTTGCCGTAGATGTTGAAGTCGGTCTTCTTGGCGTTGTTGCGGTAGTACTCGAAGTTGGGGGTCACGTCCTTGTCGCCCAAGCCTCTTACCCAAATCACATTGCCGAAGTGGTCGCCGTCATACTTGTTCCATCCGCCGCCGATATTTGCGGTCAGGTTTTTCTTGTTGTCGAAGTTGAAGGAAGCGATGGCTCCGTAGAAGTCATTGCCCATCTGCTTGCGGCGGATCAGGTCGGCATAGTATGCTGCCGTGTTTTTGGCAAGCCCATAGTCGTAGAGGTCTCTTCCTTGCTTGTACTCCTCGTAGTAGCCGTCACCGCGGGTGTAGTGGAGGGCTGCGTTGAGGTTCCAGAGGTTGGAGAGCCGCTGGTTCCAGATCAACTGGTAGTTCTGCGAGTGGTAGTTGTCGGTCTGGTTGTCGTAATAGGCTCTTTTCCCGTCTTCCGTCTTGTATTCGCCGCACGAGTTGTAGGTGCGTCCGTAGAGCTGCTGCTCATACTTGGAGGTGTAGTTCCAGGCATGATAGGTCTCCTCCTGTCCGTTGAAGGTGATGAATTTCACCATGGTGTTGTCGCTGAAGTAGCCTGCCTGAAGGAAGTAGCTGTTGAGCTTGGTGGAGGCACGGTCGAGATAGCCCTTGCTGCCGATGTTAGACAGGCGGCCCTGTATGCCCCAGTGTTCGTTGATGAGTCCGGTGCTGAAGCGCACGGTCTCCTTGTGGGAGTAGTAGCTTCCTGCGGAGAGGTCGATGCCCACATAGGGTTTCATGCCCACGTTCTCCGTCAGCATGTTGACGGTGGCTCCGAAGGCTCCGGCACCGTTGGTGGAAGTTCCCACGCCGCGCTGTACCTGTATGCTCTGTGCGCTGGAGGCAAAGTCGCCGAAGTTGACCCAGAAGAGCGAGCTGCTCTCCGCATCGTTCATCGGGATGCCGTTGGCGGTGATGTTGATGCGGCTGGGGTCGGTACCGCGCACGCGGAGGGTGGTGTAGCCGATGCCGTTGCCGGCGTCGGAGGTGAGGGTCACGGAGGGGGTGAGGGCGAGGAGGTAGGGCACGTCCTTGCCGTGGTTGATGGTCTTGATGGCTTCCTTGCCGATGTTGGTGAATGCCATGGGGGTCTTCTTGTTGGCGCGGGTGGATACCACTTGTACCTCCTGCAGCTCCCGTGCCTTCAGTGTGTCGGTCAGTTCTTCAGACTTGTCGTTGGCTGCCGCGGCAGTAGAGGCTACTCCCATCAGAAGGGCAGTCGCAAACAAAAAATCTCTTCTCATTGTTCTTTTTACCTTATTATAACTATATGTATGATAATAAGGGGTGTGTGTCGTAAAAAACAAAATGCCCATCATGCGGGTGGCACGGTAGGCATTACTCCTTGTTCCCTAACCGGCATTGCCCGGCATAGGTTCAATGGGTATGTTCTCAGCAGCCGCTCCCTGTCCGAGTCCCTCGGACACGGCAAAGCGGTAGCACCCCTTAGTCAGCTCTTTGCTGACCGGCTGCAAAAGTACAACAATTTGGCGAGATTGCAAAATAATTTGAAGATTTTCGAAAAAATGTGTCGCAGTATCGGCGTTTTTTCATAAATTTGCAGCCGATGAACATCGTTTCGTGCAAATTTGAATTACCTAACTGTACAAAAACCATAGCTGAAAATATGAATCGAAAGCCGAAAATACAACCTTGCTTACTGAGTGCCCTGCTCATGGCAACGCCCCTTGGCGTTCATGCGCAGGCAGAGAAATTCCCGTCACTCGACTCTCTTGTCTCGTCGGGATCCGTGAGCGTCGTGGAGCCGGAACTCCTGAAGAAGGGTGTGGTCAACAATGCCCTCGATGCCCTGAGCGGAAAGACGGCGGGCGTGAATGTCACCACAGACGGTGTAGACCGCATCGCCATGCTCAATTCCGTGCGTGTGCGTGGCACCACCTCCGTGATGGGCGGCAACGACCCTCTCGTCATCATCGACGGCGTGACCTCCGACGTGGCGACCCTCGCCACCATCTATCCCGCCGACATCGAGAGTTTCACGGTGCTGAAGAATGCCAGTGAGACGGCTCTGTATGGCTCGCGCGGCGCTTCGGGCGTCATCCAGGTGAAGACCAAGAAGGGCACGGGACGCGGTTTCCAGATCTCCTACGAGGGCAACTACGGACTGGAGGCGATGTACAAGAGCGTGAGGATGCTCAATGCCGCCGAATATGTGGCGGCGGCAAAGAAGTACGGACTGGAATGCAATGACCTGGGCTATGACACCGACTTCCATAAGGCAATCACCCGTACCGGTAATATCCAGAACCATTACCTGGCGTTCAGCGGCGGCAACGACCAGAGCAACTACCGCGCCTCCTTCGGCTACATCAACCACAACACCATCATCCGCAGCAAGGGCTTCCACAACCTCGTGGCGAAGATAGACGTCTCCCAAAAGGCTTTCGAAGACAGGCTCACGGGCGACTTCGGCGTGTTTGGCTCCTCCTATAAGGACAATGACATCTTCGACTCGCAGATGCTCTTCTATTCAGCGGATGCCATGAACCCCACCTATCCCTACGAACAGTACAACGGCTCCTGGGTGAAGAACGGGACGGCTTCGCAGGTAAACCCGCCCGGTGCCTTGCTGGAGGAGAGGAACGATACGAAGAACCTCAACTTCAATGCCCACCTGAAGCTGGCGTACGATGTCTTCCACCGCCTCTTCGGCGACGGGGCGCACGACGGACTGGACATCACCGCCTTCGGGTCCTACAGCTATACCTCCAACGAGAACGACAAGTTCTGTCCTACCTGGGTGTGGGCGCAGGGCAACCTCTACCGCGGTGAGTCGAAGGGCGAGGCGTGGCTCGGCAATGTGTCTGCCAACTATCACCTCACCCATGGCGAACATTCCATCAAGGTGATGGCGGGCGCGGAGTACCAGAAGGACAAGAAGAGCGGTTTCTGGACTTCCGCCAAGGGCATCACCACCAACTACATGAACTATCAGAACATCGGTGCCGCCGCCTCCCGTCCCTATGGCGGTACAGACAGCAACTACGAGGAGTCGGCTCTTGCCTCCGTGATGGGCGATGCCGACTATACCTTCCGTGACCGCTACAACCTCTCCCTCTCCGTGCGCGGCGACGGGTCGTCAATGGTGGGCGATGACCACACCTGGGGCTTCTTCCCCTCCGTTTCCGCCTCGTGGAACATGAAGAAAGAGGCGTGGCTCAGGAACGTCAGCCCCGTCACGATGCTCAAGGTGCGCACGGGCTATGGGCGCACAGGCAACCTCGGCGGCATCTCTTCCTATATGACGATGAATACCGTGAGGCAGACGGGTATCGTGTCGGTCAACAGTTCACCCACCGTGACACTGGGTATCGTGCGGAACAACAATCCCGACCTGAAGTGGGAGACGCGTTCCACCTGGAACATCGGCGCCGACCTGGGGCTTTGGAACAACCGGGTGGTGCTCACCGCCGAGTATTACTACTCCAAGACCACTGACATGCTCTATGCCTATGATGTGCCTGTGCCCCAGTTCGCCTACGACAAGCTTCTGGCGAACATCGGGTCGATGAGCAACAAGGGACTGGAGCTGGGACTCTCCGTCACGCCCGTGCAGAAGAAGGACATGGAGCTGAACATCAACCTCAATGTGGCTTGGCAGAAGAACAAACTCCTGTCCCTGAGCGGCGAGTACAACGGCATGCAGATGTCGGCGGCAGAGATCACGGCGATGGGCTCCCTCTCCGGCGCCGGACAGCACGGCGGCTACAACAATGTGGTCTACCAGATTGTGGGACAACCCCTGGGCGTGTTCTACCTGCCCCATTGCACGGGCATCATAGCCGACGGAAACGGCCACAACCGCTATGACCTCGAAGACCTCGACGGCGACGGCGTGGTGGACCTGAGCGATGGCGGCGACCGCTACATCGCCGGACAGGCGACACCCAAGGTGACGCTCGGCTCCAACATCAGCTTCCGTTACCGGGACTGGTATCTCTCCGTGCAGATGAACGGTGCCTTCGGCCACAAAATCTTCAATGGCACGGGACTGGCGTATACCAATATGTCGAGCTTCCCCGACTATAACGTGCTGGAGGATGCGCCCGGAAAGAATATCGTGGACCAAAACGTCTCCGACTACTGGCTGGAGAAGGGCGACTACCTCAACATACAGTATCTCACCCTTGGCTATAACATCCCCGTGAAGAGCCGGGTGGTGCAGTCGCTCCGTGTCTCCGCCAGTGTCAACAATCTCGCCACCATCACCTCCTACAGCGGTCTGACCCCGCTGGTCAACAGCTATGTGGTGAACAGCACAATGGGCATCGACGACAAGCGCACCTATCCTTTGTACCGCACCTGGTCAGTCGGCCTGAGTATCCAGTTCTAAAATCTTTATCGTATGAAACGCTTTACATTACTATGTATCACATGGTCTCTGCTGTCACTTACCTCCTGCCTGGACGAACATCCCAAGGACCAGCTCAGCGAGGACCAGATCTATAACTCGGCATCCGACCTCTATGTCAACGCCGTAGCCTCCCTCTACAACTACATCGGCGGGAGCAACGAGAGCGAGGGCATACAGGGCACCTGCCGCGGCATCTACGACTACAATACCCTTACCACAGACGAGGCGATGATCCCCATCCGCGGAGGCGACTGGTATGACGGCGGACTGTGGAACTCCATGTACTGCCATACGTGGACCGACGATGACGAGCCGCTCTACGACACCTGGAAGTATATCTACAAGGTCATTGTCCTCGCCAACAAGTCGCTGGAGAAGATAGAGGAGAAGAGCCAGTTGCTCACCGGCGACGGGAAACTCAGCTGTCAGGCGGAGGTCAGAGCCGTCCGTGCCCTGATGTACTACGAGGCGATGGATATGTTCGGACGTGTGCCGCTGGTGCAGTCGGACAGTCAGGAGGTGGTGCAGTCGGAGCGCAGCGAGGTGTTCCGCTTCATCTTCAACGAACTGCAGGCAGTCTTGCCCTACCTGCCCGGACAACCCAGCAACAGGGAGGGCGACTACTACGGGCGCATCACCCTGCACGTGGCCCACTTCCTCCTGGCAAAACTCGCCCTCAATGCGGAAATCTATACCTACGACAGCTGGTTCAAGGGCTATGACAGCCGTCCCAGAGGGGAAAATATCTTCTTCGAGGTGGACGGCAAGAAGATGAATGCCTGGGAGACCTGCATCCATTACTGTACGCTGTTGGGCGAGGAGGGCTATAAACTGGAGGATGACTACACCTTCAACTTCTCCACCCACAATGAGACGTCGAAGGAGAACATCTTTACCATCCCGATGGACAAGAATATCTACACCAACCAGTTCCACTATCTCTTCCGCTCTTATCACTACACCCACGGCGGTGCCTTGGGCTGGGGTACGGAGAACGGCACCTGCGCCACCGTCTCCACCATGAAGGCAAACCATTACGGCGAGGCGGACGAGGACACACGCTGCGGCTACAACTTCGTGGCGGGAGTGGTGAGAGTGGACGGGAAGGAACTGACCACCGACAACGGCAAACCCCTGGAATACCAGCCCTTCGAGGTAATGCCAAACCTCACCAACAGCCCTTACATCAAGACGGCGGGGGCAAGGATGGCGAAGTATGAGGTGGACCGCACCTCCTACATGGACGGCAAACTCCAGAGCAACGACATCGTCCTCTTCCGCTATGCCGATGTGCTGCTGATGATGGCGGAGGCGAAGGTGCGCAACGGAGGCGACGGCAGCACGGAGCTGAATGCCGTGCGCTCCCGCGTGGACATGCCCTCGCGCCCGGCGACACTCGACAATATCCTTGAGGAACGGCTGCTCGAACTGGTGTGGGAGGGATGCCGCCGCCAGGACCTTATCCGCTTCGGCAAGTTCACCGGAGCCTACGACCTCCGCGACCCGCTCCCCATGGAGGAGGAGACCCAGTACACCATCGTCTTCCCGATACCCAAGAAGTGCATCGACCTCAACAACAAGTTGGGGCAGAACTATGGATATTGACCCATCAAAAGGTGAATTATTGTCAAAAAGAGAAAGAAAGCAGCCTTGTAGTTGTTGGTTTTGACTGTAAAATATTATCTTTGTGATTAAATTACAA
>CAVCCB010000058.1:0-12345 GCA_963600595.1 Subdoligranulum sp. APC924/74
ACAATTTTATCTGCAACAAATGATGACATATTGTAACCTTTAAAAATTTATTGCGTGCAAATTTAGCAATAATATTTCAGATAGAGACCGCTTTTTACGATTTTCTTTCCTTATTAATGCTATTTAACGTGATCAGTTCGCCTGCTCCGACAAAAACTTGATCCTCACCAATCGTATCTCATCCTCCGAGCAGTCCTCGCCCAATTCCTCCACGGCAGTGTCCAGGTCATCGGTCTCGCTCTCCATGAAATAGTCGTAGATCTCGTCCACGCGGTCATCGTCAATCACCTCCTCGATGAAGTAGTCGATGTTGAGCTTCGTGCCGCTGTACACGATCGCCTCTATCTCGTCGAGCAGCACCTCGAAGTCGAGTCCCTTCGCCTCGGCAAGGTCATCGAGTGCCACCTGGCGGTCGATTGCCTGGATGATGTTCACCTTCAGCATCGACTTCTTGGCGACGGTCCTCACACGCAGTTCTTCGGGCCGGTCGATGTTGTTCTCATCACAGTATTTCTTGATGAGGGCACAGAACTCGGAACCGTAGCGTTTCGCCTTGCCCACGCCCACACCCTGGATGTTCTGCAGCTCCTGCAGGTTGACGGGGTACATGGTGGCCATCTGCTCCAATGACACGTCCTGGAAGATGACGTAGGGGGGCAACTTGTGCTTCTGCGCCACCGACTTGCGGAGATCCTTGAGCATGGTGTAGAGTTCGGGATCCAAGGCACCCGTGACTGCATCGCATCCCTCGTCATAGCCGTCATCCTTGAACTCCCTGTCTTCCACGATCATGAACGACTCGGGCGACTTGATGAAACGCTTGCCCTGCGCCGTGAGTTTGAGCAGTCCGTAGTTCTCCACGTCCTTTTTCAGATAACCGGCGATCAATGCTTGGCGGATGACAGGATTCCAGAGTTTGGGATCCATGTCCTCGCCCGCACCGAATTCCTCCAGCACATGATGCTTGTGGGACACGATGTCGTCGGTACCCCTGCCCTTCACGAAGTCGATGATATACTCCTGGCGGAAGTTCTCCTTGACGGCTGCCACCGCCTGCAGCACCACCAGCAGGGCATCCTTCGCCTCTATCTTGGTGGTGGGGTGGAGACAGTTGTCGCAGTTGTGGCAGTTGTCTGCCTCATACTCCTCGCCGAAATAATGGAGCAGCATCCTCCTGCGGCACACGGAAGACTCGGCATACGCCGCCGTCTCCTGCAGCAGTTGCCTGCCGATGTCCTGTTCCGCCACGGGCTTGTTCTCCATGAATTTCTCGAGTTTCTTCAGGTCCTTGCGGCAGTAGAAGGCGATGCAGATGCCCTCGCCGCCGTCGCGTCCTGCCCTGCCCGTCTCCTGGTAGTAGCCCTCCAGACTCTTGGGGATGTCGTAATGGATGACAAAGCGCACGTCGGGCTTGTCGATGCCCATACCGAAGGCGATGGTGGCGACGATGACGTCGAGCCGTTCCATCAGGAAGTCGTCCTGCGTCTGGGAACGGGTGGCGGAGTCGAGTCCGGCATGATAGGGCGCCGCCTTGATGTCGTTGGCACGCAACACCTCGGCGAGTTCCTCCACCTTCTTCCTGGAGAGGCAGTAGATGATGCCGCTCTTGCCCGGATGCTGGCGGATGAACATGATGATCTGGCGGTCCACGTCCTTGTTCTTCTGGCGCACCTCGTAGTAGAGGTTAGCCCTGTTGAACGAACTCTTGTACTCGTTGGCATCCGCGATGCCCAGGTTCTTCTTGATGTCGGTGCGCACCTTGTCGGTGGCGGTGGCGGTGAGGGCGATGACGGGTGCCTGCCCTATCTCGTTGATGATGGGACGGATACGACGGTATTCGGGACGGAAGTCATGTCCCCACTCGGAGATACAGTGTGCCTCGTCCACGGCATAGAAGGAAATCTTCACGGTCTTCAGGAAGTCGACATTGTCTTCCTTCGTCAGCGACTCGGGAGCCACATACAGCAGTTTGGTCCTGCCTGTCCGGATGTCGGTCTTCACGCGCTCGACAGCCGTTTTGTTCAACGAGGAGTTGATGTAATGTGCCACACCGTCGTCCTCGCTGAGCCCGTTGATGACATCCACCTGGTTCTTCATCAGTGCAATCAACGGCGAGATCACAATCGCCGTACCGTCCATAATCAGGGACGGCAACTGATAGCACAAACTCTTTCCACCACCGGTAGGCATCAGCACAAACGTGTCGTTGCCACCCATCAGATTCCTGATGATGGCCTCCTGGTCACCCTTGAAGGAATCAAATCCGAAATAATGTTTCAACTGATCCGTAAGATTCACCTGTTCCGTCATATCCACCTTATTATATTTATATACTTATTTATATATATGTCTCATGGCACCCGTTCCCCTATGCCGTAGCCACCTGGGTGAGGTGCGCCTTGTCGAGCTGCTGCTTGGCATAGTCCACGGTCACGGTATACTCCTTCACGTCATTCGAAGGCACCTCGAACATCGTATCCATCATGATAGCCTCCACGATGGAACGCAGTCCGCGGGCACCGAGCTTGTACTCCACCGCCTTGTCCACGATGTAGTCGAGCACGGCAGGCTCGAAGGAGAGTTTGATGCCGTCCATCTCGAACAATTTCTCATACTGCTTGATGATGGAGTTCTTGGGCTCCACCAGGATCTTGCGCAGTGCCTCGGCGTCGAGCGGCTTCAGATAGGTGAGCACCGGCAGACGGCCGATGATCTCAGGTATCAGGCCAAACGACTTCAGGTCCTGTGGCAGGATGTACTTCATCAGGTCGCCCTTGTCGATCTTGGCTACGTTCTGCACCGAGTTGAAACCCACCACGTGGGTGTTGAGGCGCTGTGCGATCTTGCGCTCGATGCCGTCGAAGGCACCGCCGCAGATGAAGAGGATGTTCTTCGTGTCCACGTGGATATAGTCCTGGTCGGGGTGCTTGCGGCCGCCCTTTGGCGGTACGTTCACCATCGTGCCCTCCAGGAGTTTCAGCAATCCCTGCTGCACACCCTCGCCGCTCACGTCGCGGGTGATGGAGGGGTTGTCGCTCTTGCGGGCTATCTTGTCGATCTCGTCGATGAAGACGATGCCCCGCTGGGCAGCCTCCACATTGAAGTCAGCCACCTGGAGCAGTCGGCTCAGGATGCTCTCCACATCCTCGCCCACATATCCCGCCTCGGTGAACACCGTGGCATCTACGATGGTGAAGGGCACGTCGAGCAACTTGGCGATGGTGCGCGCCAGCAGGGTCTTGCCCGTACCTGTACTTCCCACCATGATGATGTTGCTCTTCTCTATCTCCACGCCGTTGTCGTCGAGGGGCTGCTGCAGTCGCTTGTAGTGGTTGTACACCGACACCGACAGGTATTTCTTCGCCTCGTCCTGTCCGACAACATACTGGTCAAGATACTCCTTGATTTCCTTGGGTTTGGGGATGTTCCGCGCGGAGAAGTCGCCAGCGCCCTCTTCCGCCTTCATTTCTCCGGCAGCCTTCACGATGTCATAGGCAGCCTTGGCGCACTGGTCACAGATATAACCGTTGATGCCGGAAATGAAAAGTTTCACATCCTTCTCACTCCGTCCACAGAAATTACAAACTTTCTTTGGCATATTCGTATTCTCCCCAATTATTTCTTACGCGTGAACACTTCGTCAATCATACCATACTCCTTAGCCTCTTCGGCTGTCATCCAGTAGTTGCGGTCACTGTCTGCCCACACCTTCTCATAGGGAGTATGGGAATGGTCGGAGATGATGGTATAGAGTTCCTTCTTCATCTTCTGGATCTCGCGTGCCTCGATCTCGATGTCGGAAGCCTGTCCCTGCACACCGCCCAACGGCTGGTGGATCATCACACGGCTGTGGGGCAAAGCATAGCGTTTGCCTTCCTTGCCAGAAACGAGCAGCACTGCCGCCATGGACGCTGCCATACCCGTACAGATGGTAGCCACGTCGCTGGAGATGAACTGCATGGTGTCGTAGATACCCAGACCTGCCGTCACACTGCCGCCGGGACTGTTGAGATAGATGGAGATGTCCTTGCCGCTGTCCACGGAGTCGAGGTACAGCAACTGTGCCTGCAGGGTGTTGGCGGTATAGTCGTCAATCTGCGTGCCCAGGAAGATGATGCGGTCCATCATCAAGCGTGAGAACACGTCCATCTGCGTCACGTTCAACTGGCGCTCCTCCAGGATATAAGGGTTCATATACTGTGCCTGCGACTTGATGACATCGTCGAGCACCATACCGTTCATGCCAAGATGCTGAGTTGCATACTTTCTAAAATCATTCATATCTTTATATTATTTTCTATCAATTTACAAGACAAAAATAGAGGTTACCGACCTCCTATTTCTCGTTCCGTGGAACAAAGATAATAAAAAAAGTCGATAACCTCGTATTAATTTGAAGTTTTTTTCAAAAAAATGCTTATTCTTGCATCATCTTGTTGAAATCCTCCACTGAAATTTCCTTTTCATTGAGTTTCACAACGCTCTTGAGAGCCTCTGCGAGCTTGCGGTCGATGGTACGCTCCACGAGTGCCTCTGTGGCATTGCCCTTCTTCAGAATCTCGTTGGCATAGTTCTCGACATACTCCTCAGGCATGTTGGTCATGCCATACTGTGCAAACTGTGTGCGGGCAGCGTCCATGGCTGTCTCCTTGATGTCGCTCTGCTCCACCTTGATCTCCTGTGCGCTGACGAGCTGCTCCTTGATGAGGTGCCATGTCAACTCCTTGATGCTCTCGGCATAGTTCTTCTCCACGAAGTCCTCGCCCTTGTCCTTGTTGTTGGCAAGCATCACACGCTTCAGGATGGCGTCGGGATACTGCAGCTCACCCACCTTCTTCTCGCAGTGCTCGCGAACGTCGAGGATGAACTTGTAGTCAGAGTCGCCAACGAGCTGTGCGTTGAGGTTCTCTGCGAGCTTGGCACGGAAACCAGCCTCGTCCTTCACGTCAGTGTCCTCGCCGAGTACCTGCTTGAACAGCTCCTCGTTGAGCTCGTGCTTCTTGAAACGCTGGATGCCGGTGATCTGGTAGCTGAAATCAGACTCCAGGTCCTTCACTGCCTCACGCTCGATCTTCAGGAGAGCGGAAACCTCTGCGTCGTTCTCGGGATATGCCTTCTTGGGGCTGAAGGTGATCACGTCGCCCAACTTGGCGCCGTCGAACAACTTCTTCTGGTCCTCTACCTTGATATAGTTGGGCAAAATGGAAGCACCCTCTGCAGTGATGCCGCCTTCCTTGGTGTTGCCGTTCTCGTCCAACTCGCGGAGGTCGCCCTTCAACAGGTCGTTCTCCTCATAAGACTCAGCCTCCTCATAGCTGCCGGCGCGGGATGCGTACATCTCCACCTGCTGGTCGAGGATCTTGTCGTCTACGGTAATCTTATAGTAGTCTACCTTGTCGCGACCGGTGAGGGAAACCTTGAACTCAGGGGCAACGGCGATGTCAAACATAAATGTATAAGGACCGTCCTTCTCTACGTCTACCGGCTCCTGCTTCTCTGATGGGAGAGGCTCGCCCAGCATCTGGATCTTATTGTCCTGTACATACTTGTAAAGCTCGCGGCCAACCACCTTGTTGACAGCATCCATCCTTACAGATGTACCAAACTGGCGCTTGATCATGCCCAGGGGAGCCTGACCGGGACGGAAGCCCGGAATGTTAGCCTTCTTACGATAGTCCTTCAGTGTCTTCTCGACATCATTCTTGTAATCCTCCTCTTCGACAGTGATGGTCAACAGACCGTTGATCTTGTCAGGATTTTCAAATGAAATTTTCATCTTTGATTGTTTGTTTTATATTATTAATTGTTTTTCTGACCGATTGGCTTGCAAAATTACAGATATTTGTCGAATATACCTAATATATAAGCGAAAAATTTGTTTTTTTAACCATCTGTCTCCATTTCCTTTACTTTTTTGCGCTCATCGAGGAGCTGGAAGTCTTTCTTCCGCAACACGAAGCTCGTCGTCAGATACTTCTCCTTCACCACCTTGTTGTCTGCCAACTCCTCCGGGGTGCCCTGGAAAAGGATGCGGCCCTCGAAGAGCAGGTACGCCCGGTCGGTGATGGTAAGGGTCTCGTCCACGTTGTGGTCGGTGATCAGGATGCCGATGTTGCGGTACTTCAACTTCCACACGATGTGCTGGATCTCCTCCACCTGGATGGGGTCCACACCGGCGAAAGGCTCGTCGAGCATGATGAACTTGGGATCGTTGGCGAGGCAGCGGGCTATCTCCACCCTTCGGCGCTCACCGCCGGAGAGCTGGTCGCCCAGGTTCTTGCGCACCTTCCCCAGGTCGAAGTCGTCGATAAGGCTCTCCAACTTCTCCTTCTGGTAGGCACGGGGCTTGCCGGTCATCTCCAGCACCGAGAGGATATTGTCCTCCACACTCATCTTGCGGAACACACTCGCCTCCTGGGGCAGGTAGCCGATACCGGCACGCGCACGCTTGTAGACGGGGAAATTGGTGATGTCGCGGTCGCCCAGATACACATGGCCGGCATTGGGCACCACCAGTCCCGTGGTCATATAGAAAGACGTGGTCTTGCCGGCTCCGTTGGGGCCCAGCAGTCCCACGATTTCACCCTGCTTCACATTAATGGTCACGCCATTGGCAACCGTACGCTTGCCGTAGCGCTTCACCAACCCCTCGGTACGCAGCACCAGGGAGTCCTGCCCGGGTTGTATCGAATTCAGATTCTCATCCATAAAAATTAGTCATTTGATGGCGGCGAAGACACTGCTTCCCCGCATTTTTGGTGCAAAAATAATAAAAAAGGAGGAAATATCACTTATAAAATCAAAAACTATTCAGAATATTGCAGATTTTTAGAGGATTTTGGTTACTTTTGCACCACAAACAGAAGATTTTTCGACATGATAATATCAAATTGGCTTACCACCTTCGGTAAATACCTGATCCTGATGGGACGCTCTTTCTCCCGTCCCGAACGCATGAGAATGTTCCTGAAGCAATATGTGAAAGAGATGTCGCAGCTGGGTGTCAACTCCATCGGCATCGTGTTGCTCATCTCGTTCTTCATCGGTGCCGTCATCTGCATCCAGATGAAGCTGAACATCCAGAGCCCCTGGATGCCCCGGTGGGTGTCGGGCTACACCACCCGTGAGATCATGCTGCTGGAGTTCTCGTCCAGTATCATGTGCCTGATCCTCGCGGGAAAGGTGGGATCCAACATCGCCTCGGAGCTGGGCACCATGCGGGTGACCCAACAGATCGACGCCCTCGACATCATGGGCGTTAACTCCGCCTGCTACCTGGTACTGCCCAAGATCCTGGGACTGGTCACCATCATGCCGTTCCTCGTCATCTTCAGTTCGCTCATGGGCATCATGGGAGCCTATGGCACCGCCTACATCGGACATATCCTGCCCCCCGACGACCTCACACTGGGTCTGCAGCACTCCTTCAAGCAGTGGTTCGTGTGGATGAGCATCCTGAAGAGTACCTTCTTCGCCTTCATCATCGCCAGCGTCTCCTCCTATTTCGGCTATACCGTGGAGGGCGGCTCCGTGGAGGTGGGAAAGGCTTCCACCGACGCCGTCGTCAGCTCCAGCGTCCTCATCCTGTTCTCTGACGTTTTCCTCACCCAAATCCTTTCGTAACAATGATAGAAGTAAGAAACCTCACAAAATCCTTTGGTGACAAGATTGTCCTCGACAACATCAACATGACTTTCGAGACGGGCAAGACCAACCTGATCATCGGACAGAGCGGTTCGGGAAAGACGGTGCTGATGAAGAACCTGGTGGGCCTCCTCGACCCCACGAGCGGCGAGGTGCTCTATGACGACAGGAACTTCGTGCAGATGTCGAAGAAGGAGAAGATACGGATGCGGCGCGAGATGGGAATGATCTTCCAGAGCGCCGCGCTCTTCGACTCCCTCTCCGTCCTGGAGAACGTGATGTTCCCCCTGGACATGTTCTCCAACATGAACTACAACGAGCGTGTGAAGAGGGCACAGGAATGCCTGGACCGCGTCAACCTGATAGAGGCACAGTCGAAGTTCCCCGGCGAAATCTCGGGCGGTATGCAGAAGCGCGTGGCCATCGCCCGCGCCATCGTCCTCAACCCCAAGTACCTCTTCTGCGACGAGCCCAACTCGGGACTCGACCCCAAGACCTCCCTGGTCATCGACGAGCTTCTCTCGGGCATCACCAAGGACTACAACATGACCACCATCATCAACACCCACGACATGAACTCGGTGATGGGCATCGGCGAGAACATCTGCTTCATCTACCAGGGGCACAAGGAATGGCAGGGCAACAAAAACGAGGTCATGTCTTCCACCAATGAGAAGCTCAATGACCTCGTCTTCGCCTCCGACCTCTTCAGAAAGGTGAAGCAGGCGGAAATGAATGCTGCAAAAGAAAAATAATCCCTGTCTTATCTCATCTTCCATTCCCCATGGCTTTCCACCATGGGGACCACCACCTGTTCCTTGGTACTGTCGCCATAGACGAAGCTGAGGAACACGTTTGCCACATGATGGGCGGTGTCGGCGCTGGCGTTGAGCACGTCCACCCTGGAGATTCCCCGGTGTTCCTTCTTCTGCTGTTCCATGAACATCTGTGCGTTCACGACCAGTTGGTCATGATACCCCTGCGGAATCTTGCCCTGCTGGCGGATTCCCGCCACGAAGTCTTGGTACTTGCCCTCCAGCAACAGGTCATAATATCCCTTTGCCGCAACGGCAGCCAGCTGTCCGGCATCGGGCGCCTCCTTCTTGCAGGCACCCAATGCCACCAAAAACCCAAGGAAAAGAATTGACTTCTTCATCTTCTTCTATACAGTGTTGAATCCTTCACTCTTCACTCTTCCCTTACTTCTGTCTGATGAAGACATTGATGGGACAACCGTGGAGCGACCAGTTCTCGCGGATCTTGTTCTCCAGGAAGCGGCGGTAGTTCTCCTTCACATACTGGGGCAGGTTGGCGTAGAACACGAACGAGGGAATCGTGGTGTTGGGCAACTGCGTACAGTACTTGATCTTGATGTACTTGCCCTTCACGCTCTGCGGCGGATAAGCCTCGATGATGGGGAGCATCACCTCGTTGAGCTTCGACGTACCGATGTGCGCCTTGCGGTTCTGGTACACCTCCTTGGCGGTTTCCAGCACCTTGAAGATGCGCTGCTTGGTCATCGCTGAAGCGAAGATGATGGGGAAATCCACGAAGGGAGCCATACGGTTGCGGATGGCATTCTCGAAGGTATCGATCACCTTCTGGTTCTTCTCCTCCACAAGGTCCCACTTGTTCACAACGACCACCAGACTCTTGTTGTTCTTCTGTATCAACTGGAAGATGTTCATGTCCTGCGT
Organism: Subdoligranulum sp. APC924/74; assembly: GCA_963600595.1. Lineage (GTDB taxonomy): Bacteria > Bacteroidota > Bacteroidia > Bacteroidales > Bacteroidaceae > Prevotella. The sequence continues at coordinate 9,342 of CAVCCB010000058.1, forward strand.
CTCGATGCCTCGGGTGGCGTCGAGCATCAGGATGCACACGTCACTGTTCTCGATGGCACGGATGGAGCGCATCACGGAATAGAACTCCAGGTCTTCGCTCACCTTGTTCTTGCGGCGGATGCCGGCGGTGTCTACAAGGTAGAAGTCGAAGCCGAACTTGTCATAGCGGGTATAGATACTGTCGCGGGTGGTGCCAGCAATCTCCGTCACGATGTTGCGGTCCTCGCCGATGAAGGCATTGATGATGCTGCTCTTGCCCGCATTAGGACGGCCCACCACGGCGAAACGGGGGATATCGTCCTCCACGGTCTCCTCGGGATTGTCCTGCAGCTTGTCCAGGATCAGGTCAAGCAGGTCGCCCGTACCGCCGCCTGTGGCGGCACTGATGCACTGGGGGTCGCCCAGACCCAACTTGTAGAACTCGGCAGCCTCGTAATACTCCGCACTGTTGTCCACCTTGTTGGCAACAAGGATTACGGGCAACTTGGCACGGCGCAGAATCAGCGCCACGTCCTCATCCCAGTCGGTGAGTCCCGTAGCCACGTCCACGAGGAAGAGCACGAGGTCCGCCTCCTCCGTCGCCACCAGCACCTGCTTGCGGATGGCATCCTCAAAAATATCATCTGATTTCACGACCCATCCTCCCGTGTCCACCACGGAGAACTCCCTGCCGTTCCAGCTGCACTTGCCATACTGGCGGTCACGGGTGGTGCCGGCGGTATCGCTCACAATGGCACGGCGTGACTGGGTCAATCGGTTGAATAAGGTAGATTTGCCCACGTTGGGGCGACCTACGATTGCTACTAAATTTGCCATAATTGTCTTCTTTCCTCTTTTCTATTCAGGGTTATATCCAAAGGCATCCAGCTCACGCTGCGAGCTGCGCCAGTCTTTATCTACTTTCACGAAGGTCTCCAGGAAAATCTTCTTGCCGAAGAATTTCTCCAGTGCCTTCCTACTTTCGGTGTTCACCTTCTTCAGCGCCACGCCCTGGTGCCCTATGATGATGCCCTTCTGCGAGTCGCGCTCCACGTAGATGACCGCATTGATATGGATGCGGTTGTCGTCCTCCTTGAAACGCTCCACGCGCACCTCCACCGAATAGGGAATCTCCTTGTCGTAGTAGAGGAGGATCTTCTCGCGGATGATCTCCGACACGAAGAAGCGGGCGGGCTTGTCGGTCAACTGGTCCTTGTCGAAGAACGCCGGCGACTCGGGCAAGAGTTCCTTGATGCGTCTCAGGAGCATGTCGATGCCGAACTTGTTCTTGGCGGAGATGGGAAGTATCTCGGCATTGGGCAACAGGGAATGCCATTTCTCCACGATGTCGCCCAACTTGTTCTGCTCGCTCTCGTCAATCTTGTTGATCAGGAGAAGCACGGGGATGGTCATCTTCTTCACCTTCTCCAGAAAGTCGATGTTCTTCTCCGGGTTCTCCACGACATCCGTCACATACAACAGGATGTCGGCATCAGCCAAGGCACTCTCGGAGAAAGCGAGCATCATCTCCTGCATCTTGTAATTGGGTTTCAACACACCCGGCGTGTCGGAGAACACGATCTGCATGTCATCGGTGTTCACGATGCCCATGATGCGATGGCGCGTGGTCTGCGCCTTGAAGGTGGCAATGCTGATACGCTCACCCACCAACTGGTTCATCAACGTACTCTTTCCCACATTGGGGTTGCCAACGATATTTACAAAACCTGCCTTGTGCATAATGCTTGTCTTTTTTAAAGCTAAAAAAACGCACCCCCTTATGAGAAATAAGAATGATGCGTTTCTTTATATGAATAATTAGTAAATCATTTATTTACCGAAAGCTGCGCCATCGTAAGCCCACTTGTAGAATGAGGCTCCGTGTACGAATCCTGCACCAAACGCCGTGAAGATGACGTTGTCGCCCTTCTTCAACTTGCTCTCGGCATCCCAGATTGCCAACGGAATGGTGGCGGCACTGGTATTGCCGTAGCGCTCGATGTTGACCACCACCTTGTCGAGAGGAATGCCTGCCCGCTTGGTGACAGCCTCGATGATTCGGAGGTTTGCCTCGTGGGGAATCACCCAGTTCACATCATCAGCCTTCAGATTGTTCATCTCCATGATCTTCATCACGTCGTTGCTCATGTCTGTCACTGCATATCTGAACACAGTGCGTCCCTCCTGGTAGAGGTAATGCAAACGGTGAGACACCGTGAAGTGAGAAGGAGGACAGACTGACCCGCCTGCCTTCATGTGGAGGAAAGGCAACCCCTGTCCGTCTGTACGGAGGAAGGAGTTCTGAACGCCCACGTTCTCCTCTTCTGTAGCCTCCACCAGCACTGCTCCTGCTCCGTCACCGAAGAGTACGCATGTGGCGCGGTCGGTATAGTCGACCAATGAGGACATCTTGTCAGCACCGATCACGATGATTTTCTTGTACCTTCCACACTGGATCATGCTTGCGGCAACGTCGAGCGAATACAAGAAACCACAGCAGGCAGCGGAGAAGTCGAATGCAAAGGCATTCTTCAGTCCCAACTTGCCGAGGACGATGGATGCTGTAGAAGGGAACTTATAGTCTGGTGTTGTGGTGGTGACAATCAGTGCATCTATGGTGTCAGGGTCTACGCCGGTCTTCTGGATCAGCTGCTTGGCAGCCTTGCGCGCCAAGTAGCTGGTGCCGAGACCTTCCTCGGTGAGGATGCGGCGTTCCTTGATTCCAACACGGGTGGTGATCCACTCGTCGTTGGTGTCTACCATGCGCGACAGTTCCTCGTTGTTGAGGATATAGTCGGGCACGTATCCGCCGACACCTGTAATGACAGCATTGATTTTACCCATTACTCAGCTGCTTCCTTAACGATTGCAACCTTGCCCCTGTAGTAACCGCAAGTAGGACATACAGTGTGGTAAACATAATAAGCACCACAGGTAGGGCAAACTGCCAATGTAGGAGCTACTGCCTTATCATGAGTTCTTCTCTTAAGTGTACGTGTCTTTGACTGTCTTCTTTTAGGATGTG
>CAVCCB010000059.1:0-12332 GCA_963600595.1 Subdoligranulum sp. APC924/74
CCAGCTTGTGGTTCACCTTGGCACCGATGCAGTGGCTGCCCAGGAAGGTGTGGATCTGGAAGGCGAAGTCGAGGGCGGTGCAGTCTGCCGGCATCGTCTTGATTTCGCCCTTGGGGGTGAAGACGAAGATTTCGGAGGCGAAGAGGTTGAGCTTGATGGCGTCGAGGAAGTCCATGGCGTCGGGCTGCGGGTCGTCGAGAATCTCCTTGATGGTGCCCAGCCAGTCGTTCAGCTCGTTCTCGTCCTCGGTGTACTCTCCGCCCTCCTTGTACTTCCAGTGGGCGGCGAATCCCTTCTCTGCCACCTCGTCCATGCGGTCGGAGCGTATCTGTACCTCTATCCATCGTCCCTGCTTGCTCATCAGGGTGACATGCAATGCCTGGTATCCGTTTGCCTTGGGGTGGTTGAGCCAGTCGCGCAGACGGTCGGGATGACTCTTGTAGAGCTTGCTGATGGCGACGTACACGTTGAAGCACTCGTTGACCTCGTTCTCCCTCACCTTGGGTGTCACGATGATGCGCACGGCGAGGATGTCGTAGATTTCACTGAAGGAGACGTGCTTGTTCTGCATCTTGTTCCAGATGGAGTAGGGGCTCTTCACGCGTGCCTTGATCTTGTATTCCACGCCGAGCTTGTCCAGCTCTTCCTTGATGGGGGCGGTGAATTGCGAGAAGAGGGAGTCACGCTGCGCCTCTGTATCGGCGAGCTTGTGCTCGATGTTGGCATACTCCTGCGGGTGGTCGTAACGGAAACTTAGGTTCTCCAGCTCGGTCTTGATTTTGTTCAGTCCCAGTCGGTTGGCGAGTGGGGCGTAGATATAGAGGGTTTCGCCGGCAATCTTGTATTGCTTGTTGGCGGGCTGCGATGCGAGAGTGCGCATGTTGTGCAACCGGTCGCAGATCTTGATGAGAATCACGCGGATGTCGTCGCTCATGGTGAGAAGCAGTTTCTTGAAGTTCTCTGCCTGTGCCGATGCCCTGTCGCCGAAGATGCCGCCGCTGATTTTGGTGAGTCCGTCCACGATCTGTGCCACCTTCTCGCCGAAGATGTTGCTGATGTCCTCCACCGTGTAGTCGGTGTCTTCCACCACGTCGTGCAGCAGTGCCGCACAGATGCTGGTGGAGCCCAGCCCCATCTCTTCGCAGGCTATCTGCGCCACGGCGATGGGGTGCATGATGTAAGGCTCGCCCGAGAGGCGGCGCACGCCCTTGTGCGCTTGTCTGGCGAAGTTGAATGCCTTGGTCACGATGTCCACTTTCTTGCGGTGGCGTGATGATACATAGGTGTCTATCAGGCGCTGGAAAGCATCGCCGATGAGCTTGTTGTCGGCTTGTTCTCTCTCTAAATCTTTCAAGTTCTGTTCGTCCATGGTTCGAACCCTCCTATTTCTTAATCAGTGAAACAAATGGTTGATAGAGTTTGGGGTGTCGGGGGAAGACCAGGGTGAGTGTGCTTACTTCACCTTGATCTTCTTGCCGGCGCGTATGCTGTTGCCGGATATCTTGTTGAGCTTGCGCAGCTTTGACACGGTGGTGTGGTGGCGTGCTGCAATCTCGGAGAGGGTGTCGCCGTTCTTGATGGTGACGCTCTTGCTTCTCTCTCTTCTGTTCTTCTTTCCCTTCTTCCTGGTGCTGCTGCTCCTGCTGCTCTTCTTGGAGGAGTGGCGGCTGGAACGGCTGTAGCTGGCAGGCTCGTCATCGTTCACCTCCACTGTCTCGCGCTTCAGGAGCAGCTCGTCGGTCTTGAAGTTGTAGATGGAGTCTTCCTTGTCGATGAATGTGCCAACGAGGGTGGAGGGGAGACGCAGCGACATGGGTTTGTTCAGACCGTTCACGATGTCGTGGCGGTACTGGGGGTTGAGGTTGCGCAAGTGCTCGATGTTGATGTTCAGCACTTGTGCCACCTGCTCCAGGTGCAGGTCCTTGTTCACGACCACGGTGTCGGTCTTCACCGGCAGCTCTGTCACCATCGGACAGATGTTGTGGTCGCAATAATAGTTCATGATGTAGTTGGCGGCGATGAATGCCGGCACGTATCCGCGGGTCTCCTTGGGCAGATAGGGGTAGATCTTCCAGTAGTCTGCGGAGCCCTTGGCGCGGTGGATGGCTTTGTTCACCTTGTCGGGACCGCAGTTGTAGGCGGCGATCACGAGGTTCCAGTCATCGAAGATGCGGTAGAGGTCGCTGAGGTAGCGGGCGGCGGCATAGGATGCCTTCACGGGGTCGCGGCGCTCGTCCACGAGGGTGTTCACGTCCAGCCCGTAGCGCTTGCCGGTGGAGAGCATGAACTGCCAGAGGCCTGTGGCTCCCACGCGCGACACTGCCTTGGGGTTCAGTGCCGACTCGATGACGGGCAGGTATTTCAGCTCCAGGGGCAGGTTGTATGCCTCCAGTGCCTCCTCGAAGATGGGCATGTAGAAATTGCTGGCTCCCAGCATATAACTCACGGAGCGGCGCAGCTTGCCGCTGTATCGGTCGATGAACTTCTGCACCACCTCGTTGTAGGGCATCTCGATGAGGGTGGGCAGGCGCTTCAGGCGGTCTATGTATACTTCCTTCTCAAACACCGGGTTCACGTCGCGGTAGTTGCACGACGTGTCGGGCATGAGGTAGGTCTTGGCGTTGTAGAGATGCAACAGGCTGTCGAGGTTGTCTTCCAGACCGATGGGGACTTCTATCTCTTCTTTTTCCCCGTTCTTGTCGGTCACCGTGATTACGTCTTTGTCGTTTTCATCGGTCTGCGCTTGCAGTCCTGTATGGAAGCACATCAATAGGGTTGCTGCCAATATGGTTACTTTCTTCATTATTCCTTTTTTTCCTTATATATTATATTAAATATGTATTCCTTATTATAAGTATATGGGGGCTGTATGTCAGAACGTGAGCGAGCACTGCAGGCCCAGCGAACCGTTGCTGAAGGGGTTGGTGCTGCGCTGGTTGTTGAGCACGGCGGGTTCTATCCTGAGCGTCAGGTCATCGGAGATGTCGAATTCCGAGAGCGATGCGTCCACGTAGGCATCGATGACGGAGAGGGCGTAGATGCCTATCATCACAAATATGCCCATGTCTCGCCAACGGCGGTAGCGGTCCTTGCGCTGGCGGAAGATCTCCGTGTAGCGCGCCTTGTTGGAGTCGGTGATGGTGGCTCCCAGGTGCAGGAACTTGTTGTAGCTGTCGGTGGTGGGGTCGTCATCCACGATGTCTACGTATGCCTGCGAATAGTCGTGGTACATCTGGTTGTTCCAGGTCACGGCGTAGGCGCAGCCCACGAAGCCTCCGTAGATGATGGGCAGCTTCCAGTATTTGCGGTTGTATATCTGTCCGGCTCCGGGCAGCACAAGTGCCAGCCACAGTGCCCTCTTGGTGTCGGGTTTCCATGTGCTCCAGTTGCGCTTGGTCTTGCTGTCCCTGACGATGGCGTTGAGGTCTGCCAGCTTCAGGCTGTCCTGCGCCGTGAGGGTGTCCTTGGCGGCTACGGAGTCCTTGGCGGCAACGGGGGCGATGCGCTCCTGTGCCGATGCCGGCAGTGTGGTCAGCCAGAGGAATGCCGTGAGGCAGATATGTGATAATTTGACTTTCACTTTTTCTTTTTTTACTGTTTTTCCCGGCCTGCCGTCTACTCTTGCTTCAGGTGGTCGAAGACGTTCATGATGTGTTCCAGTTCCTCCTCGTTCTCGAAGGGGATGCTTATCTTGCCCTTGCCCTTGGGGGAGCAGCTGAACTGTACCTTGGTGTTGAGAAACTTGGAGAGACGGTCCTTGAGCAGGGTGAACTCTTCGGGCAGCTGTGCATTCGAGGCGATGGTCTTCTTGCCGCTCTCGATGTCCTCGCCGCTCTTCAGCTTCTGCACCATCTCCTCCACCTTGCGCACGGAGTAGCCGTTCTTCTGTATCTCCTTGAAGAGCTTGATCTGCAGGGACGGACTGTCCAGTGCCAGCAGGGCGCGGCAGTGGCCCATGTCTATCTCTTTCTTCTGCAGTGCCATCTGTACCTGTGCCGGCAACTTGAGCAGTCGCAGGTAGTTGGCGATGGCGGCGCGGCTCTTGCCCACGCGCTCGGAGATTTTTTCCTGGGTCATCCCGTTGGTCTCCAGCAGGTGTTCGTAGGCAAGGGCTATCTCTATGGCGTTGAGGTCCTGTCGCTGGATGTTCTCCACCAGTGCCATCTCCATCACGCCCTCGTCGCTGATGGTGCGGATGTAGGCGGGGATGGCGGTGAGGCCTGCCTGCTGCGACGCTCTCCAGCGGCGCTCTCCGGCGATGATCTGGAAGTGGTCTTCCGATATCTGCCTGAGGGTGATGGGCTGGATGATGCCTATCGCCTTGATGCTCTCGGCAAGCTCGCGCAGTGAATCCTCCTCAAACTCGCGGCGGGGCTGGTTGGGGTTCGCCTCTATCTGGTCGAGGGGTATCTCGTTGATGGTGCTGCTCCCCTGGGTGCGTACGCTCTCTGTGGAGATGAGTGCGTCCAGACCTCTGCCGAGGGCGCTGCTCTTGGAGCCGTTGTTGAATTTCTTGTGTACAGCCATTGTTTCTTTTAATGTTGAAAGTTAAGTGTTGAATGTTGAATTCTTTAATCCTAACTGTTCTTGTTGATGATTTCCTTGGCGAGCGCCAGGTGGTTCTTGGCACCGTTCGACTCTGCGTCATAGAGGATGACGGGCAGACCGTGGCTGGGACTCTCGCTCAGCTTCACGTTGCGCTGGATCACTGCCTTGAACACCAGTTCCTGGAAGTGGCGCTTCACCTCGTCGTAAATCTGGTTGGCGAGGCGCAGGCGACTGTCGTACATGGTGAGCAGGAAACCTTCTATCTCTAACTTGGGGTTCAGCTTGCTCTTGATAATCTTGATGGTGTTGAGCAGCTTGCTGATGCCCTCCAGGGCAAAGTACTCGCATTGCACGGGGATGATGACGCTGTCGGCTGCCGTCAGGGAGTTGACGGTGATCAGACCGAGCGAGGGGGAGCAGTCTATCAAGATGAAGTCGTAGTCGTCACGGATGGTGGCGAGGATGTTCTTGATGGCTTTCTCGCGGTCCTGCATCTTCAGCATCTCTATCTCTGCACCCACCAGGGCGATGTGGCTGGGGATGATGTCCAGTCCGTCGATGTCGGTGGTGTAGATGGCGTCGCGCACGTCGGCATGGTTGATGATACACTCGTAGATGGAGCAGTCCACCTCGGAAATGTCCACGCCCAGTCCGCTCGATGCGTTCGCCTGGGGGTCGGCGTCGACAACGAGTACCGTCTTCTCCAGCGTTGCCAGAGATGCTGCCAGATTGATGGTGGTAGTGGTCTTGCCGACTCCACCCTTCTGGTTAGCTAATGCGATGATTTTTCCCATTTTCTCAATCTTCTTTGAATAAACTGTGCAAAGATACCACTTATCTTCGCAATTTTAGGTGCAAAGATACAAATTTATTGCGAGAAATACGTCTCTTTAAAGGTTTTTTCGTACTTTTGCACGCAAAAGCAAGAAATTTTTATGGAAAATAAGAAACCGTTAGTGTTAATTTCGAATGATGATGGCTATCATGCCAATGGTATCAAGACCCTCGTGAGTTTTCTCAAAGACTGGTGCGACGTGCTTGTCGTTGCCCCCGAAAGTGCCCGGTCCGGTTTCTCGTGTGCTTTCTCCGCTGCCTCTCCCCTGCGCCTGAAACGCAGGCACAATATGGGCGACGTGGAGGTGTGGTCGTGCAACGGTACGCCCGTGGACTGCATCAAACTGGCTCTCGACCAACTCGTTCCCCGCCAGCCCGACCTGGTGCTCGGCGGCATCAACCATGGCGACAACTCCAGTGTCAACAACCATTACTCGGGCACGATGGGCGTTGCCAAGGAGGGATGTATGCAGCATATCCCCTCCATCGCCTTCAGCAGTTGCAACTACGACGAGGATGCCGACCTCTCTCCGCTCCGCGAGGATGTGGTGAAAATCGTGAAAATCGTGCTCGACAAGGGTTTGCCCCCTGCCACTTGCCTGAATGTCAACTTCCCCGCCAATCCTCCCTTCAAGGGCATCAAGGGCTGCCGCATGACCTTCGGTTCGTGGATCAACGAGGTGGTGAAGCAGAAACACCCCCATGGCTATGACTACTTCTGGATGGTGGGCGAGTATCACAACGACGAGCCGGAGGCGACAGACACCGACCAGTGGGCGGTACACAACGGCTATGTGGCGGTCACGCCTATCAAGATTGACGTGACCGACTATGATTTCCTCAAGGAATTCAACACTCAACACTCAACATTCAACATTCAGTAAGCGGAATGAAATATTATCTGATAGTAGGCGAGGCGAGTGGCGACCTGCACGCAGGCAGACTGATGCGCTCGTTGAAAAAACTGGACGAATTGGCGGAGTTCCGCTTCTTCGGCGGCGACTTGATGGCTGCCGAGGGCGGCACTCGTGTGAAGCATTATAAGGAGCTCGCCTACATGGGTTTCGTGCCCGTGTTGCTCCATTTGGGTACCATCTTCTCCAACTTGAAGATGTGCAAGCAGGATATCGTGCAGTGGAAGCCCGACGTGGTGATTCTAGTAGACTATCCCGGCTTCAATCTGAAGATAGCAAAGTTCCTGAAAGCCAAAACGCTCATTCCTGTCTACTACTATATCTCCCCGAAGATATGGGCATGGAAGGAATGGCGCATCCGCAGCATCCGTAGGGACATCGCAGAGATGTTCTCCATCCTGCCTTTCGAGGTGCCTTTCTATGAGCAGAAGCACCATTACCCCATCCATTATGTGGGCAACCCCACGGCGCAGGAGGTGAGTGAGTTCAGGGCGCAGTACAGCCAGTCTTACGAGGAGTTCTGCCTGGAGAATAATCTTGACAGCAGAAAGCCCATCATCGCCCTCTTGGCGGGCAGTCGCCTGCAGGAAATCAAGGACAATCTGCCCACGATGATAGAGGTGGCGGAGCGGTTCGAGGACTACCAGATGGTGCTTGCCGGTGCGCCTTCCATCGACGACAAGTACTATGAGCAGTTCATCAAGGACACGCCCGTGAGGATGGTGCGCAACAAGACCTATCCGCTCCTGGCACATACCACGGCGGCTCTCGTGACCAGTGGCACCGCTACCCTGGAGACGGCACTTTTCGACGTGCCGCAGGTGGTATGCTACGAGACTCCCGTGCCCAAGTTGATACGCTTCGCCTTCAATCATGTCATCAAGGTGAAGTATATCTCCCTGGTCAACCTGATTGCCGATAAGGAAATCGTGCAGGAGATGCTTGCCGACCGCTTCACGGTGGATGGCATCGCCGAAGAGCTTTTCAAGATCCTGCCCGGCCATCCCGAGCGCGAACAGATGTTGGAGGAGTACAAGGAGGTGCACCAGCGCCTGGGCGACCGCGTGGCTCCCGACGAGGCAGCAGCTATCATGCACGACCTGCTCAAGGCACGCCGTGAGCAACTCCTCCGGCAGGCGCGTGAGAGAGCGGAGGCTGCGAGGAAGCAAGCCGAAGAACTGGCTGAGAAAGCCCGGTTGGAGGCGCAGAAATATACGGAGGAATTGCAAGAACAGACGGACAACAGCGAGTTGCCGCAGTAATATAACACAACATAAAATTAATTTAAATAACGAGAAAAATGAGAAAGGAAACAGGTAAAAGATTTTTGAGTCTATTGAGAATGCTCCTGGTGGCATTCCTGTTGGGAAACAGTTTGTGGGCAACCGCTCAGGTGAGGGTGGTGGATGCCGGATCCGGAACTCCTGTGAGCTACGCCAGCGTGTTTGACGATGCCTCCGGCAAGGTGTTGGGTATCACCACCAGCGAGGGCTTCCTGCCTGCAGGCGCTTCTTCTTGCCCAGTCATCGCCGTGCAGCACATCAACTACGAGCCTGTTACCGTATCGACAGGCAGCATCCAGGGCAACACCATCAAGCTCTCCTCCCGTGAGGCCTATCAGGTGCCCGAGGTGGCGGTGACCAAGGTGAAGCACGACTATATGCGTCTGAAAATCTATGTGCGCCAATATACTATTATGAACGGAACGGTGGCTGCTGTGAGCGAGAGTATTAACTATGGTTTCTACGATGTCAAGAATCAAAGACTGAAAGAGCATCTCACGTTCTCAGAGAAGCTGATGCGCAACCAGTATTTGTTCAAGGGACAGCCCAAGTGGATTGTGAGAGCCGGAAGAATAGGAAAATCTCTTCCTGGTGGCGACATTTCCTCATATCTGAAAGATTTGAAACGCTATGATGACGGAAAACGCCACACGGAGAAAACTCCTTTTGGAAACCATAAATGGTATACTGCCTATGTGAAGCATAACACCAAGGCAAAACGCATAGAATTTGTAAAGGACAGCGTCTACGTGGACAAGCCTTTCAACTGGAAGATTATGGGCATCAGCTTCAGCGATGGCTATTTTTCTTATGCCTTTAACTCCGCTTATGGCAAACCAAGTGTTTCAACCTGGCAGAACAGTATTTGTGCCGCTCGGCTCACCCACAACAAGACCAAGTCGAGCGTGAACAAATACATAGAAATATATGTCTTGGAGACCGAATATGCCGACAAGGCTGACTACAAGGCGCTCAAGAAGCAGTTGAAAGAAAAGAAGAACAAGTTTGAACGTCCCCAGGGCTTCCCCGGCTTCAACAAGTATGTGACGAATGCCATGAAGAGTATGACGGTGGTGAGCGAGTAAATCTCTGACAAGATAAACGAAAAATAAAAACGTGACCGGGAAAAGGCCACGTTTTTATTTTATGTGAAAAGCTGCAATGTGTAAAGGTAGATGACGGCTGCCGGTATTGCCATGAGCGAGGAGTCGAAACGGTCGAGCATTCCGCCGTGACCCGGCAGGATGTTGCCGCTGTCCTTCACCCCGAGGGTGCGCTTGAAAAGGCTCTCCACGAGGTCGCCCCAGGTGCCGAAGAACACCACCACCAGTCCCAGACCTTCCCATCCGAGGATGCCCAGCCGGTGAGTCTCTCCGTCATTGGCGATGTAGCCGATGATGCCTGCCACGATGAGCACGAGGATGCCGCCGCCGATGCTGCCCTCCCAGCTCTTGCCCGGACTGATGCGTGGGAAGAGCTTGTGCTTGCCGAAGAGCGAGCCGCTGCAGTAGGCACCCGTATCGTTCGACCACAGGAAGATGAAGATGCTCAGGGGCAGGAGCATGTCATAGTGTATCTGTCCGTCGTAGGCGGAGTATTCGAACGCCAACACGTTGATCATCGAGAAGGGCAGGGCGATGTACATCTGCGAGAGCATCGTGTATGCCCAGTCGTGGATGGCGTTCTTGTTGCCCGTGTACAGTTCACTGATGAAGAGGTACACGATGGTGAGCAGATAGGGCACGAAGACGATGAAGTTGCCCACGATGCCCGTGCGGAAACCTGCCACGGCGAGGAAGAAGTACACGCTCGCTATCGTCGTGATGAAGCGGTTTACGGTCACGTCTTCCTGCTGGTTTACCAGTCCGCAGTACTCCCATGTGGCGAGACCCGTGATCAGGGCGAAGAGGAATACCATCGACTTGGGGTGCATGAAGGAGAATACCATGCACGCTACGAACAGTACGCCCGTGATGGTTCTTATCACCAGATTCTTTTGCTTGTCAGTCATGATGCGGTAGATTAGTTGTTGTCATTGTCTTCCTTCGGAGTGTCCTCGCCGTCGGAGGTCTTTGCCTCCTCGTGCGCCTTGATGGCAGCCTGTACCTCGGGCATCTCCTTCACGGCATCGTCTATCTTGGGCTGCTCGTCCTCCATGATTTCCTGGGAACGGCTCAGCCACTGGCGCTTGCCGAAGATCTTCTCCACGTCCTCCGCCATGATTACCTCCTTCTCGATGAGCAGCTGGGCGAGGGCGTTGTGTCCCTCCTTGTGCTCCATGAGGATGTTCTTGGCGCGGGTATATTGCTCGTTCACCATCTTGAGCACCTCCTGGTCTATCTCGCGGGCTGTCGTCTCGGAGTAGGGGCGCTGGAAGCTATACTCGTTCTGGTTGTAGTAGCAGATGTTGGGTAGGGTCTTGCTCATGCCCAGGTAGGCTATCATGCCGTATGCACTCTTCGTGGCGCGCTCCAGGTCGTTCATGGCTCCGGAGGAGATATGGCCTGTGAAGAGTTCCTCGGCGGCACGTCCGCCCATCAGCGAGCACATCTCATCGAGCATCTGCTCCTTGGTGGTGATCTGCCGCTCCTCGGGCAGGTACCAGGCGGCACCCAGTGCCTGGCCGCGGGGCACGATGGTCACCTTGATGAGGGGGTTGGCATACTGGCAGAACCAGGAGATGGTGGCGTGTCCTGCCTCGTGGAGGGCGATGGAACGCTTCTCTTCGGCTGTCATCACCTTGGTCTTCTTCTCCAGTCCGCCCACGATGCGGTCCACTGCGTCGAGGAAGTCTTGCTTGCATACAGCCTTCTTGTCGTGGCGTGCAGCGATCAGTGCCGCCTCGTTGCACACGTTGGCGATGTCGGCTCCCGAGAATCCCGGGGTCTGGCGTGCCAGCAGGTCGATGTCCACGGTGTCATCTATCTTGATGGGCTGCAGGTGTACCTGGAAGATTGCCTTGCGCTCGTTCAGACCGGGCAAGTCTACGTGGATCTCGCGGTCGAAGCGTCCGGCACGCAGCAAGGCACTGTCGAGCATATCCACGCGGTTGGTGGCCGCGAGGATGATGACACCGCTGTTGGTGCCGAAGCCGTCCATTTCGGTGAGCAGGGCGTTGAGGGTGTTCTCGCGCTCGTCATTGCCGCCCATGGCGGGGTTCTTGCTGCGGGCGCGGCCCACGGCGTCTATCTCGTCGATGAAGATGATGCAGGGCGACTTCTCCTTCGCCTGTCTGAAGAGGTCGCGTACACGGGAGGCTCCCACGCCCACGAACATCTCCACGAAGTCTGAGCCGCTCATGGAGAAGAAGGGCACTCCTGCCTCTCCTGCCACAGCCTTCGCCAGCAGGGTCTTGCCCGTTCCCGGAGGACCCACCAGGAGGGCACCCTTGGGTATCTTGCCGCCCAGGTCGGTGTATTTCTGCGGGTTCTTGAGGAACTCCACGATTTCCTGCACCTCCTGCTTGGCGCCTTCCTGGCCTGCCACGTCCTTGAAGGTGATGCCGATAGCTGTTCCCTTCTCATACATCCTCGCCTTGCTCTTGCCCACGCTGAAGATGCCGCCGCCCATGCCGGTCATGCCGCTGCCCATCCTGCCCGACATCCACCAGATGAAGATGAAGAAGAAGAGGATGGGGGCGATGTTCACCAGCAGGTTGATGAAGCTGCTGTCTTTCTCGTTGTCATAGCTGAAGGTGCGTATCTTGCCCTCGTCCACCATTGTGTTGACATACTTGTCGGTCTCGTCCATGGAGCCGAACTGTACCTCCACGTAGGGGTTGGGCCCCACGTTCTTGGCACTCATCTTGTATACGTCGCGGATGTTCTTGGGGTTGATGTATATCTTCAGCTTTCCCTCTGTCTTGTTGGCCACCACGCTCAGCACGTAGCCCTTGTCCACGTATTGCTTGAACTCCGTGTAGGAGGCTTGCTTGGCGGCACTTCCGCCCAATGCGTCGCCTCCTCCTGTGAAGAAGAGCACCATCAGTCCCACGAGGATGATGATGTAGAGCCAGTTCATGTTGAACTTGGGCATCTTCGGCTGCTGGTTGTTGAAATTGTTGCCTTGTTCTAACTGCATTTCTTGTCCTTTAATTGTTATAATGTATAATATTCCTATTGTCTCTTAGTCGAGGTCGGGTACCTGTGTGAGCTGTGCGTCCTCCCAGAGGTGCTCCAGGTCGTAGAAAGCTCTTGTCTCGGGCAGGAAGATGTGGACGAGTACGTCCACGAAGTCCATTGCCACCCACTGGTCTGTGCCCAATCCCGCCACGTGCACGGGTTTCTCTCCCAGGTTCTTGCGGCAGGCGTCGCCCACTGATTCTGCTATTGCCTCCACCTGTGTGGGCGATCCGCCCTGGCAGATGATGAAATATTTGGCGATGGCGCCGTCGATACCCTGAAGGTCGGCAATCACGATGCCCGATCCCTTTTTCTCTTGAATACCTTCCTTGATAGTTTCTACGAGTTGTTCTGTTGTCTTCATTATTTTTTCGAATGTTTTTATTTGCAAAGATAGTGCAAATCAGAGACAATACAAAATTATAACCCCAATTTTTTTGATTTTTTATTGTTGCGGATTGGGGTGGAAAACAATTCGGGCTGAAAGTGTTATGGCATTGTGTGGAATGCTGGAAACGAAAAAAGCATCTTTCAAAGATTGAAAGATGCTTTCGATTAGTTGGGATACCCGGATTCGAACCAGGAATGACAGGACCAGAATCTGTAGTGTTACCATTACACCATATCCCAAT
>CAVCCB010000060.1:0-12241 GCA_963600595.1 Subdoligranulum sp. APC924/74
TCTACAATATATATGAGAAGCAGCTCAATCTCTTCACGCCCAACAAGCAGCGTGTGACCGAGAAGGTGGCGGTGGATATCCACTCCGACGAGCTTGACCGGACAGTGGGCGAGCGCGAGGCACAGCAGCTCCGTGACGACCTGGAGCTGGTGGACGGCGTATACCCCGAGTTCGATGTGGAGACCTATCGCTCCGCCGAGGTGGCGCCCGTGTTCTTCGGTTCGGCATTGAACAACTTCGGTGTGCAGGAACTTCTCGACTGCTTCGTGGAGATAGCCCCGTCGCCCAAGCCCACCAAGGCTGAGGAGCGACTGGTGGAGCCAACGGAACCCAAGTTCTCCGGCTTCATCTTCAAGATTACGGCAAATATCGACCCCAACCACCGCTCCTGCATCGCCTTCTGCAAGGTATGCTCGGGCAAGTTTGTGCGCAACCAGCCCTATCTGCACGTTCGGCTGGGCAAGACCGTGCGTTTCTCTTCGCCCACCCAGTTTATGGCTCAGCGCAAGAGTACCATCGATGAGGCTTATCCCGGCGACATCGTGGGTTTGCCCGACAACGGCATCTTCAAGATCGGCGATACGCTGACAGAGGGCGAACCTATCCATTTCCGTGGACTGCCGAGCTTCTCTCCGCTGCTGTTCAAGTACATAGAGAACGATGATCCGATGAAGAGCAAGCAGTTCCAGAAAGGTTTGGAGCAGCTGATGAACGAGGGTGTGGCACAGTTGTTTGTCAACCAGTTCAACGGCCGCCGCATCGTGGGTACCGTGGGACAGTTGCAGTTCGAGGTGATCCAGTATCGCCTGGAGAACGAGTACAACGCCAAGTGCCGCTGGGAGCCCGTCCACCTGCACAAGGCTTGCTGGATAGAGAGCGACGACCCCAAGGAGCTGGAGAACTTCAAGAAGCGCAAGTACCAGTATATGGCAAAAGACATCGAGGGCAGGGACGTGTTCCTCGCCGATTCGGGCTATGTGCTGAGTATGGCGCAGCAAGACTTTGAGCATATCAAGTTCCACTTCACGTCGGAATTCTGATAACGGTAAAAGGGTAAAAAAGTAAAAGAGTAAAAAGATAAAAGAGAGAAAAGGACAAAAGAGAGATGGATGAAGAGATATTAGAGACAGAGAAAAGCTGGGTAGGCAAGATGGTGGACTGGCAGAAGGAGCATATCTCCGACCGCCAGATGACCCTGATATTGGCATTCTTCATCGGACTGCTGGCATCGGTTGCCGGATTCTTCCTGCATGGCATCGTGCATGAGATACAGGTGCTGCTCACCTCGGGCTTCGAGAAGAGCACCTACAACCTGCTCTTCCTGCTCTTCCCCATCGTGGGCATCTATCTCACCTCCCTGTTCATCAAGTATGTGGTGAGAGACAACATCTCGCACGGTATCACCCGCGTGCTCTATGCCATCTCCACCAAGCAGTCGAAGCTCAGGGGGCACAACTGCTGGTCATCCGTGGTGGCATCCGGCATCACCATCGGCTTCGGAGGTTCCGTGGGAGCCGAGGCACCCATCGTGCTGACAGGCTCCGCCATCGGCAGCAATCTGGGGCAGATATTCAGGATGGACCAGAAGACGATGATCCTGCTCGTGGGCTGCGGCGCCAGTGCAGCCATCGCCGGAGTGTTCAAGGCTCCCATTGCCGGACTGGTGTTCACGCTGGAGGTGCTGATGGTGGACCTCTCCATGGCTTCGCTTCTGCCTATACTGATCTCCTGTGTCACGGCTACGTGCTTCACCTATATCCTCATGGGCAACGGCTCGCTCTTCGATTTCACGCTCACCAATCCCTGGGAGCTGGACCGCGTGCCGGCTTGCATCCTGCTGGGCGGTTTCTGCGGTCTGGTGAGTCTCTATTTCATGCGCACCATGTCTGCCTGCGAGGGGTTCTTCGCCAAGCTGAGTCAGTATCCATACGTCAAGCTCCTCTTCGGCGGCATCATCCTGAGCAGTCTGATCTTCCTCTTCCCGTCGCTCTATGGCGAGGGATATTCGGCTGTGAATATCCTCTTGAAGGGCAGGACCCAGGCAGACTGGGACATGGTGATGAGCAACTCCCTGTTCTATGGCCACAGCCACTTGCTGGTGCTCTACATCGGACTGGTGACCTTCACCAAGGTGTTCGCCACCTCTGCCACCAACGGCAGCGGAGGCTGTGGCGGAACCTTTGCGCCCTCGCTCTTCATCGGCGGTTTCGCAGGTTTCTTCTTCGCCCGTCTTTGGAACATCTATGAGGTGGGGGTGTATGTGCCCGAGCAGAACTTCACCCTGATGGGCATGGCGGGCGTGATGACTGGCGTGATGCACGCACCGCTCACCGGCATCTTCCTGATAGCCGAGCTGACGGGAGGTTACCAGCTCTTCATGCCGCTGATGATAGTGTGTATCTCCTCGCTGCTGACCATCAGCATCTTCGAGAGCCACAGCATCTATGCGCTCCGACTGGCGAGGGAGGGCAAGCTGCTCACCCACCACATCGACCGTGCAGCCCTCACCTTGATGGGCATGAAGAACGTGGTGGAGAAAGACTACCACCCCGTGCATCCCGACCTGCCCATGGGCAAGCTGGTGTCGGAAATCAGCCGCAGCAACAACAACTTCCTGCCCGTGCTCGACGATGGCGGTGTGCTCCTGGGACTGGTAGACATCACCCGCATCCGCCACATCATCTTCCGCACGGAGCTGTACAGCCGCTTCAAGGTGAGGCAGCTGATGATTCAGCCTGCGGCTGTGTTCTGCGTCAACGAGTCGATGGACGAGGTGATGAGAAAGTTCGACCAGACCGATGCCGCCCAGTTGCCTGTGGTGGATGTCAACGGTGTGCTGGAAGGCTACATCAGCCGCACCAAAATCTATTCGATGTATCGGCAGATTGTCTCCGACCTGTCGGCGGAATAATATTAAAATATTGAAATATTGAAATATGGAAATATGGAAATATTGAAAGGGGGAGTAATCATATAAACGAAAGAAGGAAAAAAGGAAATAAGGAAATGAAGAAAGAAGACTTGAGAATCATATTCATGGGAACGCCGGAGTTTGCGGTGGAGTCCCTCAAGCGCCTCGTGGAGGGCGGATATAATGTGGTGGCTGTGGTGACGCAACCCGACAAGCCCGTGGGAAGACACCACGACACTCTGCAGCCCTCGCAGGTGAAGCAGTATGCCCTGTCTGTGGGACTGCCCGTGTTGCAGCCCGAGAAGATGAAGGACCCTGCCTTCGTGGAGGAGCTTCGCAGCTACCGTGCCGACCTGCAGGTGGTGGTGGCTTTCAGGATGTTGCCCGAGGTGGTGTGGGATATGCCCCGTTTCGGCACGTTCAATGTCCATGCCGCCCTGCTGCCACAGTACCGCGGTGCGGCTCCCATCAACTGGGCTGTCATCAACGGCGAGAAGGAGACGGGAGTAACCACCTTCTTCCTCGACCATGACATCGACACGGGACGCATCATCATGCAGAAGAAGTTTGCCATCCCCGAGGAGGCTGACGTGGAATACGTCTATGACGGACTGATGCATCTGGGTGCCGACATCGCCACGGAGACCATTGACCTCTTGTTGGAGGCTGACGGCAAGATAGAGAGTAGGGCACAGGAGGAGTTTGTGGGAGAGGGCACAGAGTTGCACGCCGCCCCGAAAATCTTCAAGGAGACCTGCCGCATCCTGTTCAACCAGCCTGCGAAGAAGGTGCATGACTTCATCCGCGGTCTCTCCCCCTATCCCGGGGCGTGGACGGAGATGCAGCGCGAGGGGGGAATGCCCCAGGTGCTGAAGATGTTCCAGTCCAGGCTCACTGGCGAGCGTGTGGGGCCCGTGCCCGTGGGCAGTTTCCGCATCGAGGACAGACAGCTGATGGTGGCTTGTGCCGACGAGTGGCTCAACGTGCAGGCTTTGCAGATGAGCGGCAAGAAGCGCATGTCTGCCACCGATTTCCTCAACGGCATGAGAGACATCGCCTATTATCATTGTATTGACTAAAGAAAGGAAAGAAGATATGACCCAACAAGAAGACATCAAGAATGCGGTGGAGTGTATGCGCAAGGGTGGCGTGATACTCTATCCCACCGACACGGTGTGGGGCATCGGCTGCGATGCCACCAATGCCGAGGCTGTGGCAAAGGTATATAGGATCAAGAAGCGTGAAGATTCCAAGGCTTTGATTTGCCTGGTGGATTCCGACAACCGCATGCAGCGTTATTTCAGAAACGTGCCCAACGTGGCTTGGCAGTTGATAGAAGTGGCGGTGAAACCCACCACGGTGATTCTCGACAATGCCACGGGCGTGGCGGAGAACCTCGTGGCAGAGGACGGCAGTCTGGCAATGCGTGTCACCCAGGAGCCTTTCAGCAAGGAGCTGTGCTACCGCTTCCAGAAGCCCATCGTGAGCACCAGCGCCAACATCAGCGGCGAGCCTGCCGCCCAGAACTATTGCGACATTTCGCCCGAGTTGCTGGAGGCTGTGGACTACGTGTGCTGGTCGCGCCGACAGGAACACAAGCCCCACACTCCCTCCTCCATCATCAAGCTCTCGCAGAATGGAGAGGTGAAGGTTATCAGATAATAATGATACAATAAAGATATAATCGGAACGGCAGCATAGAAGATGATAGACAGACCGACGATAGACAGAATCATGGATGCCACGAAGATCGTAGACGTGGTGTCGGAGTTCGTTACGCTGAAGAAACGCGGCGTGAACTATGTCGGACTGTGTCCGTTCCACAACGACTCCCATCCGTCATTCTCCGTCTCGCCCGTGCGCGGCATCTGCCATTGCTTCACCTGCGGCAAGGGCGGCAACGCCGTCAACTTCCTCATGGAGCTGGAGCAGATGACCTATCCCGACGCCCTGCGCTGGCTCGCCAAGAAATACAACATAGAGATCAGGGAGCGCGAACTCTCCAACGAGGAGAAACAAAGGGAGAGCGAGAGGGAGTCGATGTTCATCGTCAACGAATGGGCGGCGAAATATTTCCAGAACATTCTCCAGAACGACGTGGACGGCAGAGCCATCGGTATGCAGTATTTCCGCAGCCGAGGTTTCCGGGACGACATCATCAAGAAGTTCCAGCTGGGCTTCTCGCCCAATGAGAGGACTGCCCTCTACGATGCGGCTGTGAAACAAGGCTATAACCCCAAGTTCCTGGTAGATACGGGACTGTGCATCAAGTCAGACCGCACAGACAGGGACGGCAACTCCGCCTATTTCGACCGCTTCTCCGGCAGAGCCATCTTCCCCTGGCTCAGCGTCAGCGGCAAGGTGGTGGCGTTCGGCGGACGAGTGCTGGACACCCGCACCAAGGGAGTCAACCAGAAGTATGTCAACTCCCCCGACAGTGTCATCTACCACAAGGAGCGCGAGCTCTACGGACTCTACCAGTCGAAGAAAGCCATTGCCAAGGACAACTGCGTCTTCATGGTGGAGGGGCAGACCGACGTCATCTCCATGCACCAGTGTGGCATCGAGAATGTGGTCGCCAACTCGGGTACGGCGCTGAGCGTCCACCAGATACGCCTGCTCCACCGTTTCACCAACAACATCATCCTCCTCTACGACGGCGACGAGGCTGGCGTGCATGCGGCAATGCGAGGTGCCGATATGCTGCTGGAGGAGGAAATGAACGTGAAGGTGCTCCTCCTGCCCGACGGCAACGACCCCGACAGTTTTGCCCGCAGCCATACGGCGGCAGACTTCCGCAAATATATTGAGGAGAACCAGGTGGACTTCATCCGGTTCAAGACCGACCGCCTGCTCCGTGGCGTCACTGACCCCGTGAAGCGCAGCGAGGCAATCAACTCCATCGTGGAGAGCATCTCCAAGATCAAAAACCAGATTACCCGTGCTTCCTACATCACCGACTGCGCCTACCGCCTGAACGTGAACGAGGCGATCATCGTGAATGCCCTCAACAGCTTCGTGCGCAACGGCATGAGTGCACAAGTGAAGGAAGAGCGCCGCGTGGCGGGCATCCGCGACCGTCAGACGGCTCCCCCTCAGCCCCCCCGCACCGCCGGGCTCTCGCCGCAAGACAAGCTCCGTGAGGTGGAAGACCTGCTCATCCAGCTCGTCATCCACCACGGCGAGGAATTCATCACCGTGAAGGACGTGGAGGGCAACGACGTGGAACTTCCCGTGGCGCGTTACATCTACATCGACATGGCGGGCGATGACTTCAAGTTCCACAACGACCTCTACAACCAGATCATCGCCGAGGCGTTGGAGCACCTGGACGACGAGAACTTCCGTGCCGAGACCTATTTTGCCTCGCACCCCAACCCCGAGGTCAGCAAGATAGCCGGAATGCCCACGGGCGACCAGGAGATCACCACCGCCAGCCTCAGGGTGAAGATGGACAGCGAGAAACTGCGGCAGCTGGTGCTGAAGGACATCCTCAGCTTCCGCACCCACTACATCGCCCAGCGCCTCCGTGAGGTGCAGCAGGAGTTTGCCCGTAATCCCTCCAACATGGCTTTGGTGGAGGAGTTCACAAGGCTCAAGCAGATGAACATGCTCCTGGCGAACCAGTCCAATTCTGTATTCAACTAACCTCATCCCGAAGAGCCTATGATCTACTTCCACTGGATATATCTGCTCGTCTATTTGCTGCTGAACATCCCGGCGATGGTAGCCGTCCTGATGGACAACAAGCAACCCGCCAAGACCATGGCATGGCTCTTGGTGCTGCTCTTCATGCCGGTGGTGGGATTCGTGCTCTACATCTTCTTCGGCCAGAACATCCGCAAGGAGCGAATGATCAGCGACCGCAGCATGGACCAGCTCACCAAGCGCTCCATGCTGGAATTTGTGGAGCAGGAGAACCTGCACCTGCCCCATCGCAACAAGCCCCTCATGAGCCTCTTCACCAACCAGAACTGGGCTTTCCCCTTCAAGGACAACCACGTGGACATCTTCACCGACGGCTACGACTTCTTCCTCTCCCTCCTGCGCGACATCGGCAGTGCGAGAGACCATATCCATCTGGACACCTACATCTTCGAGGATGATGCCCTGGGCTATCTCATCGCCGATGCCCTGATAGACAGGGCGAAGGAGGGAGTGGAAGTGAGAGTCATCTATGACGACGTGGGGTGCTGGAGAGTCAAGGACGAGTTTTTCGAGCGGATGCGCGATGCCGGCATCGACGTACACGCCTTCATGCCCGTGCGCTTCCCCGCCTTCACGAGCAAGGTGAACTACCGCAACCACCGCAAGCTCTGCGTCATCGACGGCAGGGTGGGCTTCATCGGCGGTATGAACATCGCCCTGCGCTATGTCAAGGGCAGCCGCGGGCAGGGCTGGCGCGACACCCACCTGCGCATCGAGGGAGGCGGCGTGTACGCCATCCAGCGGGCGTTTCTGGTAGACTGGTATTTCGTGGACCGCACCCTCGTGACCAACCGCCGCTATTATCCGCCGGTGAGCGGGAACATCAGCAACAACTGCCTGGTGCAGGTGGTGACGAGCAGTCCTGTCAGTCCCTGGCCCGAGATCATGCAGGGCTATGTGCGCATCCTGTTGCAGGCGCAGCGCTATGTGTTCATGGAGACCCCTTATTTCCTGCCCACGGAGCCCGTCTTGTTTGCCATGAGTACGGCAGCGCTCTCGGGTGTCGACGTGAGGCTGATGGTGCCCCGCCACACGGATGCCAAGCTGGTGGAATGGGCTTCGCGCTCCTATATGATGGAGGCGATAGAGGCGGGCGTGAAGGTGTATCTCTACGACAAGGGGTTCAACCACAGCAAGCTCCTCGTGAGCGACGATAACCTCTGCACCTGCGGCAGCACCAATATCGATTTCCGCAGTTTCGAGAACAATTTCGAGGCAAATGCCTTCTTCTTCGATGAGCGGATGGCGTTGCGCATCAAGGCAGTCTTCCTCGAAGACCAGTCCCACAGTACGCTGGTAGATGATGTGTCCTATTTCGTGAAGCGTCCCTTCCTCAAACGTCTGTTTGAGAGCGCGGTGAGACTGTTGTCGCCGCTGCTGTAAAAAAAATATTGCGGTAGCTGACTATGGTGTTTTATCTGAACAACGAGAAGTTGACGCTGCCGTAGCTCCTGTGCTCCAGGAACCGGGGATGGGCGGAGAAATCGTTGTGCTTGCCGTGTTCGAACACGAAGATGCCGTCTTCGCTGAGCAGGTCGCCGTCCAATACCAGGTCGGGAATCTTCGGCAGGTCTTCCAGGGCGTAGGGAGGGTCGGCGAAGATGAAGTCAAACTTCTGGTGGCACGACTTCAGGAAGCGGAACACGTCGCCCCTGACGAGGATGTCCCTCTCTTCGCCCAGTTTCTTGAAGCACTGGCGGATGAAGTTGGCGTGGTCGCGGTCTGCCTCCACGCTCACCACGCGGCTGCAGCCCCTGGACACCAGTTCCAGCGAGATGCTGCCGGTGCCGGCGAAGAGGTCGAGCGCCGAGGCGCCCTCGAAGTCGATGTAGCCCTGCAGGACGTTGAAGATGTTCTCCTTGGCGAAGTCGGTGGTGGGGCGTGCCTTGAAGGTGCGCGGGATGTCGAAGTGGCGTCCCTTGTATTCTCCTGTGATGATTCTCATACTATTTTTTTCTTAGCTGTGATTTTTTTCTTGAAAGATATTATGGGTGGGATAGCCCTCATTTCCCCAGGCACAGGGTGAGCAGGTCGAAGGGGATGTCCTTGATCTCGGTGATGGGGGAGCGGTTGAACTCTGCGCTGGGGTTGAGGACGAAAGTCTTCCTCACGTAGAGCTTGGCGTTGTAGAGCAGCCATTCGCGGTCGGGGAGGGAGCCGATGAGGTGCAGCTCGTCCTGCTGCTGGCTGAATCCGAGCTGTTTCCATACGTAGAGCAGGAAGTAGAGTGCGTCCTTGGCATGGTCGATGGCGAAGGAGTTGAAATACTTGATGCGGTTCTTGTCGAAGCTGAATATCTCCAGCCGCTTCTCGTGGAAGTAGGCATAGAGCTTGCGGTACACGCCCGTGAAGCTGCGCTGCTGCAGGTGGCTCCACACGGGCTGCAGGATGGGCGTGAACCTGACGTCGCTGAAGTTGTCCTCTATCACCATCTTCAGGTCCCTGTTGATGCAGAACGCCGCCACCATGTTGAGCGACGGCTGCACCCTGTAGAGGAGGGCGTCGCTGTCGTGGTGGGTGAAGGCGTGCCGGTAGAGTGTCTCCAGTTCCTCCTCCCTGAACTCCTCTGCGGGAATGGCGAGGATGGGGGAGTCGATGAACACGCGTGCCTTGTTGTAGCCCTTGCCCAGCAGTTCGCTCTCTGCGAAAGCCTGGCGCAGGTTGGCTGCCATGGAGATGCCGCCCTTCACGGCGTAAGGTTCATAGACCAGCTGCGGACTTGCCTCGCGGTCCACTGCCGAGAAGCTGAGTGTGCCGTAGCCGATGCGGATGGTGAGCCTTGCCTGTAGCTTGTTGTAGTTGTTGTTACCAGTTGCCTGCATTGTTGTTGTCTGTTGTTATGTCTCCTATTTTCAGTCCGGGGAAGAGTCCTGCGCCGTTCGCCTGTTCCGTCACTTCCCTGATGCTGTTCTCGTCGAGTCCCTGAAGGAAGTCAGCGTAGGTGGCTCCGCATTCCATGAGCGGTATCTGCTTGCCGCTCTTGCCGACGATGGTGGTAGCCGCGAGCGAGAATTTCCTGCCGCCGGAGTAGGGGATGTACTGGAGCGAGTCGGCGAGGTAGCGGCCCTTCACCAGCGTCTTGAAGTCGCCCGTGTAGACTCCGTGCCGGGCGAGGTATCTCTCCTCGGCGTCCTTGATTTTCATGAGTCTCTCCTTCACGGCTTGCTCCCTTTTAGCCTGCTCTTCCTGGAAGTGCATGGGCTGCCATACGCTGAGGAAGCAGAGGGTGACGAGCACCGCCAGGCACGCCCCGAGGATATAATTATTGTTGATTCTGTGTCTCATCTCAAAAAGTTTTATTACTTTTGCATTTGCAAAGATACGGCAAAATACAGATAAAACAAAATAAATTGGAATAATTTTATGGTCATCGGCGAATTAAAACATCGGATATTGCAGCAGTTTGGCTTTCCGCCCACGCCGGAGCAGGACCGGGCGCTCACGGTTTTCTGTCAGTTCATGACAGACCCTGACAGCCGTTCGGTGCTGGTGCTGAGGGGCAGTGCCGGAACGGGAAAGACCTCCCTCTCGGGTGCCATTGTCAGGACGATGAAGGCGCTGGGGCAGAAGGTGCTGCTCCTGGCCCCCACGGGCAGGGCGGCAAAGGTGTTCTCGCTCAACAGCGGGCATCCTGCCTATACCATCCACCGGCGCATCTACCGCGAGAAGAGCTTTGCCGGGGTGGACGGGCAGTTCAGTCTCAACGACAACCTCCACTCTGACACGCTCTTCATGGTGGACGAGGCTTCGATGATTGCCAACCAGGGGCTGGGCGGCGGACCCTTCGGCAGCGGCTGCCTCCTGGACGACCTGGTGCACTTCGTCTTCCAGGGGCTGGGCGACCGGCTGATGCTCATCGGCGACAAGGCACAGTTGCCGCCCGTGGGCGAGGAGGAGTCGCCGGCACTCAACTCCCTGGTCATGGAGGGCTACGGGCTGAAGGTGTATGAGTGCGACCTCAACGAGGTGCTGCGCCAGAGCAGCCGGTCGGGCATCCTCTACAACGCCACGGTGATACGCCGGATGATCACGCACGGCGACATCACGCAGTTGCCGAGGGTGAGGTTCTCCGGCTTTCCCGATATCGTGATGGTGCCCGGCAGCGAACTCGTGGAGAGCCTGCAGGACAGCTATTACCGCCAGGGCATCGACGAGACGATGGTCATCACGCGCAGCAACAAGAGGGCGAACATCTACAACCAGGGCATCCGCAACATGGTGCTCGACAGGGACGAGGAACTCTCAAGCGGCGATATGCTCATGATTGTGAAGAACAACTATTTCTGGACGGAGGAGGAAGCGAAGAAAATGAAGGGTGAGGAAGTCAATGACCAGCATTCTTCCCTCCCCGCCTTTCTCGCCAACGGCGACCGGGCTAAGGTGTTGCGGGTGCGCCGCCACGAGCAGCTCTACGGCTTCCGCTTCGTGGAGCTGCAGCTGGAGTTCCCCGACTACGACCGTTACGAGCTGACGGTGACGGCGATGCTCGACACCCTGCAGAGCGAGTCGCCCGCCCTGACCCATGAGCAGCAGGAGCAGCTCTTCGCCAAGGTGGAGGAGGACTACAGGGACGTGCCGCTGAAGGCAGACCGCATGAAGGCAATCCGGAAAGACAAGTATTTCAACGCCCTGCAGGTGAAGTTCGCCTACGCCGTGACCTGCCACAAGGCGCAGGGCGGACAGTGGGCACACGTCTATGTGGACCAGGGGTATATGACCGATGACATGCTCACGCCCGACTACATCCACTGGCTCTACACGGCGTTCACCCGTGCCCGGGAAAAGCTGTTTTTGGTAAATTGGCCCGAGACGCAGACCGAAAATGCAGAGAATGAACCTGAAAGACAGTGATTTTCCACCGATTGTTACTGAATTTCAACTTTTTGTTGTATCTTTGCCCCCCGTAAAAAACATAGAACTATATACATAAACAACAATGGAAAATAGAAAAGTAGCTTTAATTACCGGAATCACAGGCCAGGACGGTTCTTACCTGGCAGAACTCTTGCTCGGCAAGGGATATGACGTGCACGGTACCATCCGCCGCTCGTCCACCGACTACCGCGAGCGCATCGCCCACCTGGAAGGCACACCCAACTTTCACCTTCACTACGCCGACCTCGGCGACTCCATGAGCATCATCCAGGTGATGAACAAGGTGAAGCCCACGGAGGTGTACAACCTCGCCGCACAGAGCCATGTGCAGGTGAGCTTCGACTCCCCCGAGTTCACCGCCGACGTGGATGCCACCGGCGTGCTGCGCATCCTGGAGGCAATCCGCCAGTGCGGACTTGCCGGGACCTGCCGCATGTACCAGGCTTCCACCTCCGAGCTTTACGGCAAGGTGGAGGAGGTTCCGCAGAACGAGAACACACCCTTCCACCCCTATTCCCCCTACGCCGTGGCAAAGCAGTACGGCTTCTGGATCGTGAAGGAATACCGCGAGGCTTACGGTATGTTCTGCTGCTCGGGCATCCTCTTCAACCACGAGAGCGAGCGCCGCGGTGAAACCTTCGTGACCCGCAAGATCACCCTCGCCGCCGCCCGCATCAGGCAGGGCAAGCAGCAGAAACTCTACCTCGGCAACCTCGACTCGCTGCGCGACTGGGGCTATGCCAAGGA
>CAVCCB010000061.1:0-11536 GCA_963600595.1 Subdoligranulum sp. APC924/74
TGGTATGCGGCATTGAGACGAATTGGGTTTCCTTCCCCGTCTGTTGGGGTTTCACCTTTGGCCGCACATGCTTTTAGCATGAGGCGAAATTCCTCTCTTTCGTTGGCAACACGTGTCATCTCCTCACGTCTGAGGGCAATGCGAACTTCCTGCACAGCCTCAAGGCAAAATTCATGTTCAATTCGTGACAGATTCATGGGCATTCGTGTTAAAGATAAAACATGAATTATCGTGAATGAACCACGAATTATCCATAAATTAATCTTGCCGTAAAGTCTGAAAAAATTATTCCCGGACGCAGCGCAGGATTTCCTCCTCCTCGTCGGGATGGAACCAGCGGATCTCCGGGTCGCGCTTGAACCAGGTGAGCTGCTTGCGCATGTACTCGCGGCTGTGGGACTGGATTTGGCGGATGGCCTCGGCAAGGTCTGTCTCGCCGTCGAAATGGGAGAACAGCTCCTTGTAGCCCACGGTCCTCAAAGAGGTGAGGCCGCGGAGAGGGTAGACGGCGCGCGCCTCCGCCTCCAGTCCCTCGTCCATCATCTGGAGTACCCGACGGTTGATGCGGTCGTAAAGCTCTGCACGGTCGCGGTTCAGCCCTATCTTCAGGATGCGGAAGGGACGCTGCTTCTTCTCCGCCGTGCGGAAGGAAGTGTAGGTCTTGCCCGTCTGGTGGCAGATTTCCAGGGCGTGGACCACGCGGCGGGGGTTCTTCCTGTCCACCACTGCCCAGTGTTCGGGGTCTTTCTCCCTCAGCTCTTCCACCAATGCCTCCAGTCCCTCGTCCTGGAGCCGCTGCTTCATCCATGTGCGGATGTCGTCCCTCACGGTGGGGATGTCGTCGATGCCCTTGCACACGGCGTCGATGTACATCATGCTGCCGCCCGTGAGCAGTGCCGTGTCGTGGCGGGGGAAGATTTCCTCCTCCAGCAGTCGCATCACGTCTGCCTCATACTGGGCTGCGCTGTAATAATCCTCTATGTGGTGGTTGCCCACGAAATAATGCCTCACCCGTCGCTGTTGCTCTGGGGTGGGGGCGGCGGTGCCGATGGGCAGTTCGGCGAAAATCTGGCGGGAGTCGGCGTTGATGATGGGTGTGGAGAGGTGCTCCGCCAAGGAAAGGCAAAGCTCGGTCTTACCCACACCGGTAGGACCGAGCACTACGACTAATGTCTTCATTTTAATTAAGAATTAATAATTAAGAATTAATAATTAGGCTTGCGCCGCATGGGTAATTAAGAATTAATAATTAAGAATTAATAATTAGGCTTGCGCCGCATTGTTAATTAAGAATTAATAATTAAGAATTAATAATTAGGCTGCGCCCGCTTTATAATTAAGAATTAATAATTAAGAATTAATAATTAGGCATCCGCCTATTTCATTAACCATCAGGCTTGCGCCCGTTAGGCTAATTCTTAATTATTAATTCTTAATTCTTAATTATCGAATGATTCCCCGCTGCGAGGTCTCCACGAAGTCGATGATGTACTGTATTTCCTTCGTCACCTCCAGGTTCTTCCTGATCTCCTCGATGCCTTCCTTCAGAATGCCCTTGGAGTAGAGCAGGCGGTAGGCCTCGTGGATGTTCTGGATGGTCTCGGCGGAGAAGCCGCGGCGGCGCAGTCCGATGAGGTTCAGGCCGCAGTAGCGGGTGGGCTCCTTGCCGGCGATAATGTAGGGAGGAATGTCCTGGGAGAAACGGCAGCCGCCCTGGATCATCACATAGCCGGCAATGTGGCAGAACTGGTGGACAAGGACGTTGGCGCTCACGATGGCGCAGTCGTCCACCACCACCTCTCCGGCAAACTTGGTGGAGTTGCCGATGATGAGGCCGCTTCCCAGCTCGCAGTCGTGCGCCACGTGGACAGTCTCCATGAGGAGGTTGTTGCTGCCCACCACGGTCTTGCCCTTGGAGGCGGTGCCGCGCGAGATGGTCACGTTCTCGCGGATGCTGTTGTTGTCGCCAATCTCGCAGAGCGACTCCTCGCCCTTGAACTTCAGGTCCTGGGGCTTGGTGGAGATGCTGGCGCCGGGGAAGAACTCGTTGTTGTTGCCGATGCGCGCCCCCACATGGATGGTGACGCTGTTCTGCAACACGTTGTTGTCGCCCAGGACGGTGTTCCTGTCAATGTAGCAGAAGGGGCCGATGACGTTGCCGTCGCCGAGCTTCGCCTCTGGGTGGACGTATGCTAATGGACTTATCTGATTCATTGCCTTTAGAGTTGATAGTTTATAGTTGACAGTTTATAGCAGGATTGCCCTATTAACTATAAACTGTTAACTATAAATTGTTTGTTATTTGTTTTTGATGATTTGTGCTGTGAACGTGGCTTCCGCCACCACCTGGTCGCCCACGAACATATAGCCCTTCATCGAGCTGATGCCGTGGCGCACGGGGGCGAGCAGCTCCACGCGGAAGAGGAGGGTGTCGCCGGGCACCACCTTCTTGCGGAACTTCACGTCGTCGAGCTTCATGAAGTAGGTGCTCCAGCGCTCGGGCTCCTCCAGCTGGTTGAGCACGAGCAGTCCGCCGCACTGTGCCATTGCCTCCACCTGGAGCACGCCGGGCATTACCGGCTCCTCGGGGAAGTGGCCCTGGAAGAAAGGCTCGTCGCTGGTGACGTTCTTGATGCCCACGATGCTGTTGGAACCCATGCTGATGACCTTGTCAACGAGCTGCATGGGGTAGCGGTGGGGCAGGAGCTGGCGGATGCGGAGGTTGTCCATGATGGGCTCCTCGTTGGGGTCGTAGATGGGTGCCTGGATTTCGTGCTTGCGGATCTCCTTGCGCATCAGGCGGGCGAACTTGTTGTTGACCGTGTGGCCCGGACGGGTGGCGATGATGCGGCCCTTGATGGGCTTGCCGATGAGCGCCATGTCGCCGATGATGTCGAGCAGCTTGTGGCGCGTGCACTCGTTCTCCCACTGCAGGGGGCGGTGCTGGATGTAGCCGAGCTTGCCGGCGTCCATGCGGGGCACCTTGAGGTGGTCGGCGAGCTTGTCGAGCTGCTCCTGTTCCACCTGCCGCTCGTAGATGACGATGGCGTTGTCGAGGTCGCCGCCCTTGATGAGGTTGGCCTGGAGCAGGGGCATGATGTCGCGCACGAAGACGAAGGTGCGGGCGGAGGCTATCTCCTCGCTGTAGGTCTCCATCTTGTCGAGGGTGGCGAACTGGCTGTTCACAAACTTGCTCTCGAAGGAGCACATTGCCGTGATGCTGAATTCCTCGTCGGGGAGGATGGTAATCACGGAGCCGCTCTCGTCCTTCACCTCTATCTTGTGGCGGATGATGTAGTAGTCTTTCTCGGCGTTCTGCTCCTGGATGCCCACGCTCTTGATTTTCTCCACATACATGGCGGCTGAGCCGTCGAGGATGGGGAACTCGGGACCGTTCACCTGTATGAGGCAGTTGTCGATGCCGAGGGCGTAGAGTGCCGACATTCCGTGTTCGATGGTGCTGACGCGCACATCGCCCTTGCCCAGTACGGTGCCGCGCTGGGTCTCCACTACGTTCTCCGCCACGGCGAGGATGGTGGGCTGGTCATCGAGGTCGATGCGCTGTATCTTGTATCCGGTGTTCTCGGGTGCGGGGTTGAAGGTCACGGTGAGGCTCAAGCCTGTGTGCAGTCCCTTGCCGCAGAGGGAGAAACTTCCTTTCAGTGTTTTCTGTTTTGACATCTTTTCTATAGTTTATAGTTTATAGTTAAGAGTTTATAGTTTATAGTTAAGAGTTTAGAGTTTATAGTTAAGAGTTTAGAGTTTATAGTTTAGAGCAATTTTGCACATGGCAAGTCTGCCCTATTAACTCTTAACTCTTAACTTTGTTTATGGCAAGTCTGCCCTATTAACTCTTAACTCTTTTCAACTCTTCTATTTCTTTCTTAAGCTCATTCAGCTCCTTGTACATCTCGGGCAGGCGGCGGAAGATGGCCTGCGACTTGAAGTAGTTGCGCTGCTCCATGGGAGGCGTGCCGATGAGCTGCTGGCCGCTCTTGAGGCTGCCGGGCACTCCGCTCTGCGCGCCGAGGAACACCTTGTCGCCGATGGTGATGTGGCCGGCGATTCCCACCTGGCCTCCGAACATGCACCACTCGCCCACCTTGGCGCTTCCGGCGATGCCCACCTGGGCAGACATCACGGTGTTGGCGCCGATGTCGGTGTTGTGGGCAATCTGCACCAGGTTGTCGAGCTTCACGCCCTTGCGTACATAGGTGCTGCCCATGGTGGAGCGGTCCACGCAGGTGTTGGCTCCGATCTCCACATTGTCCTCGATGGTGACGATGCCTATCTGCGGAATCTTGTCGTAGCCCTCGGGACCCGGTGCGAAGCCGAAGCCGTCGGCACCGATGACGCATCCGGCGTGGAGCGTCACGTTGTCGCCCAACTTGCAGCCGTGGTAGACGGTGGCGTTGGGGTAGATGAGGGCGTCCTTGCCCACCTTCACTCCCTCGCCGATGTAGGCGTGGGGATAGATCTGGCTTCCCTCGCCGATTTCGGCTCCGTCGCCGACGTAGGCGAAGGCACCGATGTAGACATTCTCTGCCACCTTCGCCTTGGGCGACACGAAGGCGAGGGAGTCGATGCCCTTCTTCCTGGGCTTCATCGACTCATAGAGCTGCAGCAGCTTCGCCACGCACTCGTAGGCGTTCTTCACGCGGATGAGGGTGGTGGAGACGGGTTTCTCCAGCTGCACGGTCTCGTCGATGAGGACGATGCTCGACTTGGTGTCGTAGACGTAGTGGGTGTATTTGGGATTGGAGAGGAACGAGATGGCTCCCTCCTTGCCTTCCTCGATTTTGGCGAAGGCATTGACGGTGGCGTTCTCGTCACCTTCCACGGTGCCCTGTACGAACTGGGCTATCTGTTGGGCGGAAAATTCCATAATCTTTTCTTTTTCTATCTAATATTTTTTGCAAATATAGCAAAAATATTAATACTATCGTCATATTTTCGCGATATTTTGCGAAAATAGGGCTTATTTTGCCGCCGAAATGCCTTATGGGTGGCTTTCCGGCGGCTTTGTGGCTATAGTTTTGCGAGTTCTTCGGCCATCTGCTCCTGCAGCTCCTTGGCCTTCTGGGCTGCCACCTCGGCGAAGTCGTCGCCGCTGCTGGCGTAAATGATTCCGCGTGAGGAGTTGACGAGCAGTCCGCAGTCCTTGGTGATTCCATACTTGCACACCTCCTGCAGGCTGCCGCCCTGTGCGCCCACGCCGGGCACGAGGAGGAAGTGGGTGGGGGCGAGCTTGCGGATGTCGGCGAACATGCTGCCCTGGGTGGCTCCCACGACGTACATCATGTTCTCGTCATTGCCCCATTCCTGGCTCTTCTCCAGTACCTTCTCGAAGAGGCGCACGCCGTCCTTGTCTTCGGTGAGCTGGAAGTCGTGGCTTCCCTTGTTGCTGGTGAGGGCGAGGAGGATCACCCACTTGCCGTCATACTCCAGGAAGGGCTTCACGGAGTCCTCGCCCATGTAGGGGGCTACGGTCAGCGAGTCGAGGTCGTACTCCTCGAAGAAGGTCTGGGCGTACATCTTGGAGGTGTTGCCGATGTCGCCGCGCTTGGCGTCGGCGATGATGAAGTGGTGGGGATAGTATGCCTTGAGGTACTTGATGGTGTTCTCGAAGGCGAGCATTCCGTCGATGCCCCGGCTCTCGTAGAAGGCGAGGTTGGGCTTGTAGGCGACGCAGTAGGGGGCTGTGGCGTCGATGATGGCCTTGTTGAAGCGGAACATCATCTCTGCGGTGGCTCCCTGGATTTCCTCACTCTCGGTGATGCACTTGGGCAACTTGTTGGTATCTGTGTCGAGACCCACGCACAAGAAACTCTTCTTGGCGAAGATCTGCTCTACTAATTCTTTGCGGTTCATTTTTTTTCTTTTTAGGGAGTTAAAGGAGTTAAAGAAGTTAAGGAGTTAAGACAAATGTATGTTGGGCTTAGGAGAAGACATATGTTCTGCAGGTGCTGATGTCTTAACTCCTTGACTCCTTAACTTCTTAACTTCTTTCTGGCTCCAAATATTCTACAATTCTGATTCTTTCAGTTTCTCTGCGTTCTCTGCCACGGTGAGGGCGTCGATCATGCCCTGGATGTCGCCGGCGAGGAAACCGCTGAGGTCGTGGGTGGTGTAGCCGATGCGGTGGTCGGTGACGCGGCCCTGGGGGAAGTTGTAGGTGCGGATTTTCGCCGAGCGGTCGCCCGTGGAGACGAGGCTCTTGCGGCGGCTGGCGATGTCGTCTACATACTTCTGGTGCTCGCGGTCGTGGATGAAGGTGTAGAGGCGGCTCAGGGCGCGCTCCTTGTTCTTGGGCTGGTCGCGGGTCTCGGTACACTCGATGAGGATTTCCTCCACCTCGCCGGTCACGGGGTTCTTCCAGGGGTAGCGCAGGCGCACGCCCGACTCCACCTTGTTCACGTTCTGTCCGCCGGCTCCGCTGGAGCGGAAGGTGTCCCACTTGATGTCGCCCTCGTTGATGTTCACCTCGAACTTGTCTGCCTCGGGCAGCACTGCCACGGTGGCGGCTGAGGTGTGCATACGGCCCTGGGTCTCGGTGGCGGGAACGCGCTGCACGCGGTGAACGCCGCTCTCGTATTTCAGTGTTCCGTATACGTCGGTGCCGCTCACTGCGAAGTCAATCTCCTTGTATCCGCCCACGGCTCCCTCTGAGACGGAGGTGACGCTGACGGTCCATCCTTTCGACTCGCAGTATTTCTTGTACATGTTGAAGAGGTCTCCGGCGAAGAGTGCCGCCTCGTCGCCTCCGGCTCCTCCCCGGATTTCCATCTGCACGTTCTTGGCGTCCTCGGGGTCTTTGGGCACGAGGGCTATCTTGATTTCCTCCTCCAGCTTGGGCTGCAGTGCCTCGTTGGCGCTCAGTTCCTCCCGGGCCATCTCCTTCATGTCGGGGTCGCTCTCGTTGGCGAGGATGTCCTTCGCCTCCTGTATGGAGTTGAGGCAACTTACGTAGCGGTTGCGTGCGTCCATGATGTCGCCCAGGTCCTTGTATTCCTTGGTCAGCTTCACGTATCTGCTCTGGTCGGCGATTACGTCGGGGTCGGTGATGAGGGTGCTTACCTCCTCGTACCGGCTCTCCAGGCCTTCCAGCTTCTGTAGTATATTGTTGTTGTCCATCGTTTTTTTAATTAATAATTAAGAATTAAGAATTAATAATTAGGCTGCGCCGCCTGGTTAATTAATAATCAGGCTTGCGCCCGTTAGGCTAATTCTTAATTCTTAATTATAAATTCTTAATTATAAAATTAGTATTCGAATGTTCCGAACTCGCTCTTGATGGTGAGGCTGCGCTTGCCCTGCTCGATGTGTCCCACCACCTGTGCGTCGATGCCGAAGCTTTGGCTGATGGCGATGACCTTTTCGGCAATCTCGGGGCGCACGTAGATCTCCATGCGGTGACCCATGTTGAACACCTTGTACATCTCCTTCCAGTCGGTGCCGGAGCAGTCGTGGATCGCCTTGAAGAGCGGGGGCACGGGGAACATGTTGTCCTTCACCACCTTGCAGTCCTCGTTCACGAAATGCAGCACCTTGGTCTGGGCGCCGCCCGTGCAATGCACCATTCCGTGGATCTCGGGGCGCAGCTCGTCGAGCAACTTCTTGATGACAGGCGCATAGGTGCGGGTGGGGGAGAGAACCAGCTCTCCGGCGTTGACGGGTGCGCCCTCCACCTCGTCGGTGAGCTTGTACTTGCCGCTGTAGACCAGCTCTTCGGGCACGGCGTGGTCGAAGCTCTCGGGATATTTCTCTGCCAGGTACTTGGCGAACACATCGTGGCGGGCGGAGGTGAGTCCGTTGCTGCCCATTCCGCCGTTGTACTTCTTCTCATAGGTGGCCTGGCCGGTGGAGGAGAGGCCCACGATCACGTCGCCGGGACGGATGTTGGCGTTGTCGATCACGTCGCTGCGCTTCATGCGGCAGGTCACGGTGGAGTCAACGATGATGGTGCGCACGAGGTCGCCCACGTCGGCAGTCTCGCCTCCGGTGGGGTAGATTCCGATGCCCATCTCCCGCATCTCGTGGAGCATCTCGTCGGTGCCGTTGATGATGGCAGAGATGACCTCTCCGGGCACGAGCATCTTGTTGCGGCCGATGGTGGAGCTGACGAGGATGTTGTCTACTGCTCCCACGCAGAGCAGGTCGTCGGTGTTCATCACGACGGCATCCTGTGCTATTCCCTTCCATACGGAGAGGTCGCCGGTCTCCTTCCAGTACATGTAGGCGAGGCTCGACTTGGTGCCTGCTCCGTCGGCGTGCATGATGTTGCAATACTCAGGGTCACCTCCCAGGATGTCGGGGATAATCTTGCAGAAAGCCTGCGGGAAGATACCCTTGTCGATGTTCTTGATGGCGTTGTGCACATCTTCCTTGGCGGCGCTAACACCGCGCATCATATAACGGTCGTTCATTATTTAATTAATAATTAATAATTAAGAATTAAGAATTGGCTGGCGCCTTGCTGCTTGTTCTTTAATTCTTAATTGATATTGTTATTGTTTTTAATTGATTTCAAAATTGAAGTTATTAATTTGATCAACTCGATGCAGTCGTTGTTTATACTCTCAAACGTTTTGGTGTCTATATATTCTGTTTCTTTCAGTAAATCTAACCAATATGCAGTCTCGTTGGCCTCTTTCAGTGATATGTGGAGCTTAGCGATGAAATCGTTGGTGCTTTGGGCTTTTACGCCTTCGGCAATGTTTGCCCCAATGCTTGTGCCGCTTCGAAGGCATTGCTTGCTGAGCAAGAATTCTTTCTTTTCCGAAGTCAGCCATTGGTACATGCGTATGATGCGTATGGCAAAGGCTTTGCTTTTTTGTGCGATTACATTATTTTCTTTCATACCATCCGCGAGGCTTAATTATTAATTCTTAATTTTTAATTCTTAATTATTTTGGTGCCAGAAGTCCCAGGAGGCGAAGGCTTGCAGCAGGAGCATCTCCAGGCCGTTCTTGGCGGTGGCACCGTGTTCCTTGCCCTTCCTCATGAAGAGGGTCTCGTCGGGGTTGTAGATGAGGTCGTAGAGGAGGGTGTGGGTGTCCATCGCCTCGTAGGGCAGCTTGGGGCACTCGTCTACGTGGGGATACATTCCCACTGGGGTGCAGTTGACGATGACGTTGTATTCCTTGACGGTGTCGGGCGTGATGTCATCGTAGGTGATGACTCCCGGACGCGGGGTGCGGCTCACGAAGAGGGTCTCCAGACCGAGCGACTTCAGCCCGTAGTTGATGGCCTTGGAGGCTCCGCCGGTACCGAGGATGAGCGCCTTCTTGTGGCAAGCCTCGATGAACGGCTCTATGCTCTGCGTGAAGCCTATCACGTCGCTGTTGTAGCCCTTGAGAACCGTGCCGTTCCCGACGTGCTCCACCTTCACCACGTTGACTGCCCCGATGGCGTTGGCCTCGGGACTGATGGAGTCGAGGTAGCTGATCACCTTCTCCTTGTAGGGGATGGTGACGTTGAAGCCCTTCAGCTCGGGGTTGGAGTCCAGCACCTCGGGCAGGTCTTCGATGCTGGGAATCTCGAAATTGATGTACTTGGCGTTGATGCCTTCATTCTGGAACTTCTCGTTGAAGTAGTTCTTGGAGAAGGAGTGTCCCAGCGGATAGCCTATGAGTCCATACTTGTCCATACTTGTCATTTTTTAGTTTATAGCTTATAGTTTACAGTTTATAGGGCTATCTTGCTATGGGCGCAGCTGCTGTAAACTGTCAACTATGAACTTTTTTATTTTGTTGCGAAATACATGGTGCAGATGCCGAAGGTGAGCCGCTTGAACTCTGCCTTGGCGAAGCCCGCCTTCCTGAAGACCTCCATCATCACCTCTCCCTGGGGGAATGCCTCGATGGTCTTGTTGAGGTAGCTGTAGGCGCTGCCGTCCTTGGAAATGAGCTTTCCGTAGATGGGCAGCACGGTGTTGCTGTAGATGTGGAACAGCTGCTTCATGGGGAAGCTGACGGGCGTGGTGAGTTCCACGATGCAGAGGTGGCCTCCCTTCTTCAGCACGCGGCACATCTCCCTGAGGCCCTGGTCGAGGTTCTGGAAGTTGCGGATGCCGAAGGCGGCGGTCACTGCGTCGAAGGTCTCGTCGGCGAAGGAGAGGTGCAGACAGTCTTCCTTCCTGAAGGAGATGACGTCCTGCAGGTTCTCCCGCTCCACTTTCCGCCTGCCTATCTCCATCATGCCCTCGGAGATGTCGGCTCCGATGAGCTGGGAGGGATGCAGCATCCTGGCGGCGAGGATGGCGAAGTCGCCCGTGCCCGTGGCGATGTCGAGCATCGTCTGCGGGTGGTGGGGAGCCAGCTTCCTGATGGCCTTCCTGCGCCACCCCTTGTCGATGTCCCATGAGAGGCGGTGGTTGAGGGTGTCGTAGGTGGGGGCGATGTTGTCGAACATCTCCTCCACCAGCTTTCCCTTGTCGCCCTGCCCCTCGTAGGGCTTGATCTGTTCTTGCTTGTACACGGTGGTCATGTAATTAATAATTAATAATTAATAATTAAGAATTAGGGCAGACGCCTTGGAGGGCACAAGCCTCATTATTAATTCTTAATTATTAATTCTTAATTATCGGTTTTATTTTCTCATGGCGAGCCACTCGCTCACGTTCTT
The DNA here is from genome assembly GCA_963600595.1 of Subdoligranulum sp. APC924/74. Taxonomy (GTDB): domain Bacteria; phylum Bacteroidota; class Bacteroidia; order Bacteroidales; family Bacteroidaceae; genus Prevotella. The sequence goes on from CAVCCB010000061.1 coordinate 10,627, forward strand.
CTCGATGCGTGCGGCGATGTCGCCCTCCTCGGTGGCCTTGTCGAAACGCTCGCCGGTGATGTGCTCGAAGAGCTCGATGTAGCGGTCGCTCACGCTCTCGGCGTACTCGTCGGTAATCTCGGGCATCTGCTGGCCCGGCTCGTTCATGAAGTCATGCTCTATGAGCCACTGGCGCACGAACTCCTTGGAGAGCTGGCGCTGGGGCTCGCCCTTCTCCAACTTCTCCTCGTAGCCCTCGGCGTAGAAGTAGCGGCTGGAGTCGGGGGTGTGGATCTCGTCGATGAGGTAGACCTTGCCGTCGCGCTTGCCGAACTCGTACTTGGTGTCCACGAGGATGAGTCCCTGCTTGGCGGCGATTTCCTGTCCGCGCTTGAAGATGCGGCGGGTGTAGTCCTCCATCACGGCGTAGTCCTCTGCACTAACGATGCCCTGGGCGATGATTTCCTCCTTGGAGATGTTCATGTCGTGACCCTCGTCTGCCTTGGTGGTGGGGGTGATGATGGGCTCGGGGAAACGCTCGTTCTCGCGCATTCCTTCGGGCAGCTTCACGCCACAGATCTCACGGCAGCCCTTCTTGTACTCGCGCCATGCGCTTCCTGTGAGGATGGAGCGGATGATCATCTCCACGCGGAAACCCTCGCACTTCAGACCCACGGTAACCATTGGGTCGGGTGTGGCAAGCTTCCAGTTGGGACAGATGTCAGTAGTCGTGTCCAGGAACTTGGCTGCAATCTGGTTGAGCACCTGTCCCTTGAATGGGATGCCCTTTGGCAACACTACGTCGAACGCCGAGATTCTGTCGGTAGCGACCATCACGAGGATGTCGTCGTTAATGTCGTACACATCACGCACTTTGCCGTGGTAAACACTCTTCTGTCCATCGAAATGGAAATCTGTCTTTGTTAATGCT
>CAVCCB010000062.1:0-11339 GCA_963600595.1 Subdoligranulum sp. APC924/74
TGTACTGCACGTAAAGCTCCATGCAGGTGAACTCTGGGTTGTGGTTGCGGTCCATACCCTCGTTGCGGAAGTTCTTGCCCATCTCGTAGACGCCCTCGAAGCCGCCCACGATGAGTCGCTTCAGGTAAAGCTCGGTGGCGATACGCATATACATATCCTGGTCGAGCGCATTGAAGTGGGTGATGAACGGACGGGCGGATGCACCACCTGCGATGCTCTGCAGGGTAGGGGTCTCTACCTCTGTATAGCCAGCGTCGTCGAGGAACTTGCGGAGTGTACGGATAACGGTGGCGCGCTGCAGGAAGGTATCCTTTACGCCGTCGTTGACGATGAGGTCTACGTAGCGCTGGCGATAACGCAGCTCAGGGTCGTCGAACTTGTCATAGGCGACACCGTCCTTGTATTTCACGACAGGCAGTGGCTTGAGGCTCTTGGAGAGCAGGCACAATTCCTTGGCGTGAACGGAAATCTCGCCGGTCTGTGTGCGGAAAACGAAACCCTTCACGCCGATGAAGTCACCGATGTCGAGGAGCTTCTTGAATACTGTATTGTAGAGGTCCTTGTTCTCGTCCGGACAAATCTCGTCTCGTGAAACATACACCTGGATTCTGCCCTTGGAGTCCTGCAACTCGGCGAAGCTCGCCTTGCCCATCACGCGGCGTCCCATCATGCGGCCGGCGATTACCACCTGGCGTGGCTCGTCCTCGTCCTTGAACTCGGCACGGATGTCTGTGCTGAACGCATTGGTTGGAAACTCTGCTGCTGGATAGGGGTCGATGCCCATCTCGCGCAATGTCTGAAGACTCTGTCTGCGAACAATCTCCTGTTCGCTCAACTCTAAAATGTTCATATTATATTCAGATATACCTTATTATTTTGGTGCAAAAATACGAATAATATTTGAACTAACGCAGTATTTTAAGTTTTTTATAATTAAAAGGGGTGTGAAATGTATGCAATATTTGCAAGAAAGGATATAAAATGTGTGAATTGTTTTGTTTTCTCTGCAGAAAGTCTTACCTTTGTAGGACATTTTGAGAAGACAATATAATTATGAACATAGAAAAGGTAATCAAAAGAATCAGCAAGACCGACGGTTTGTCCAAAACCCTCGGAATGCAGTTTGTCTCGACACCGGAACCCGACACCTTGCAGGCTACGATGAAAGTGGACGAGCGCAACCGGCAGCCCTTTGGCTTCCTCAGCGGCGGTGCCTCTCTGGCACTCGCCGAGAACGTGGCGGGTATCGGCTCCCTTGCCCTCTGCCCCGGACAGATTGCCGTGGGCATCAACGTGAGCGGTAGCCATGTACTCGCTGTCTCCGAGGGCGACACGGTGACGGCCTATGCCAAGATTGTGCACAAGGGAAGAACCTTGCATACCTGGCAGGTGGACATCAAGAACAGCGAGGGTGCGCTGATCTGCACCGTGCAGGTGACCAACTATGTGTTTACTCCCAAGCAACAGAAATCGTAGGCGGATGGCAGCTTTAGCAATGTACCGTTTGCCTAACGAAGTCCAGGTTACCAGGCTGGTGCAGACAGAGGGAGAGCCGGAGCAACTGCTGTCCGTGGCAGAGCTGAACGGCAAGGAGGGCTTCGTCATCGCCCCTTTTGCGGTCTCCGACGAGTGTCCCGTCTTGTTGATGCATCCTGATCGTGTCAGCCAGTTTGTTGTATCGGAAAGGATGGATGTCTCTGATGAGGAAATGCCAAGTAAGGAGGATGAAAAAGCTCATTATGCGCACGATTTCGGCTGCTTCCATGAGGAGTTGGAAAAAGGTGCATTCCGGAAAATCGTCCTGGCGAGGTGTTCCCATGTCGATACCGCTGTGTCTTCTGCCGAGGAACTCTTCCTGCGGGCTTGCAGGCTTTATCCCCGTCTGTTTGTGGCTTTGGTCTCCGCTCCCCAGTCTGGAACTTGGCTCATGGCGACACCCGAGGTATTGCTGAGCGGTGAGGACGGCGATTTCTCCACGATGGCACTGGCAGGGACGCAGAAGTCGCCGGAGTGGTCGGAGAAGAACAGGGAGGAGCAACAGTATGTCACCGACTATATCGAGCGGTGCGTCAAGGGCTTCGCAGACGGTTATACGCTCAACGGCCCCTACACCACGATGGCAGCCCATCTCTACCATCTTCGCACAGACATCCAATTCCGCCTCTCTGACACCCATCGTCTGGGCGATGTCCTCGAAGGGCTTTATCCCACACCAGCCGTATGCGGGATTCCGAAGGCAGAGACCCGTGAGTTCATCTTGAAGAACGAGCATCGGCCACGGAAATATTACAGCGGTTTTGTGGGACCGGTCTCGCCCGAAGGCAAGACCGCCCTCTTTGTCTCCCTGCGCTGCATGAACATTCTTCCCGACGGCTCCTGCCACCTCTATGCCGGCGGCGGACTCCTCAAGGAGAGCGAGATGGAGAAGGAATGGGCTGAGACAGAGACGAAATTGCAAACCATCAAAAGGGTACTAACCCTTAACAAATAACTTAGAATATCATGTATAGTAGCAAGGAAAGTGTCAATATATTGACTTCGCTCCTGTTGTCTCATGGCGTGCGTCATGCAATAGTTTGCCCTGGCAGCAGGAACGTCCCCATCGTCCACAATCTCAACGAGTGTGAGGATATAGAATGCCATCCCGTCACCGACGAACGCAGTGCCGGTTTCCAAGCCATCGGTCTCTCCCAGGCGGAAGGCTGTAAGCCTGTCGTGGTGTGTGTCACTTCGGGCTCGGCATTGTTGAACCTCTATCCTGCCGTGGCGGAGGCTTATTACCAGCAGGTTCCCATCATCGTGGTTTCCGCCGACCGTCCGGCACAATGGATAGGACAGCTTGACGGACAGACCCTTCCGCAGCCTGATGCCTTGGGACGGATGGTGAGGAAGGCAGTGTCGCTCCCCGAGGTCTATGAAGGAGAACAGCATGATGAAATGCATTGGTACTGCAACCGACTCGTCAACGAGGCCCTGTTGACAAGTATGGGCAGGGTGAAAGGTCCTGTTCACATCAACGTGCCCATCTCCGAACCATTCTATGCCTTCGGCGTGGAGACTCTGCCGGAGGAACGGAAAATAGAGTTTTTTAATAGTGGGGACATAATGGTGCATAGTGAGCTTCCTGAGCAGTTTCTTTGTCGTTTCGAGCGTCCCTTGGTGGTGGTGGGACAGTTGAGCAACTCATACTCTCACGTGGATAACTTGTGGTGGGATGCAATTCGCTGGCCCGTGCTTTTGGAATCTCTTGCCATGCCCTCCTATTTTTGTCCACTTGACGACGATGACCTTGCTCAATGGAATTGTCCCCAGGTGATGGGCGCATTCGATTCTTTGATTGACAAAATTAAGGACGATGAGAGGTTTCGCCCAGATTTGGTAGTATACTTAGGCGGTCATATCGTGAGCAAGAAACTGAAGGATTATCTTCGCTCGTTGGATGATGTACCGCAGATTCGAGTTTCGCAGGATGGCATAGCTGAAGATACATTCTCACATCTGACGGCAGTCTTTGACGTTCCTGTTCCGCATTTCCTCGATATTATGGAAGATATGTGCGAAGAGGAGTGTGAGGCTTTTCGAAAACTTTGGACAGATGCTTTGCGTAAATGCTGGTGCGACAAGCTGGCTTACTCACCTGAATATAGCAGCTTGGCTGCGGTCAAGGAGCTTTGGAGCAAGATACAGGAGAAGGAACCTGTAAAGTTTATCGTACTCGACGAAGACGATTCTTCCACCTTCAGACCAGAACTTGACGATTTCGACGCCAATATCACGAGCGGCATCTTCTCCGGCAACAGCTCCGCCATCCGCCTGATGAATATCTATGCGGACCGTCATGTCTATTGCAACCGGGGGGTGAACGGCATCGAAGGCTCTCTGTCCACCGCCGTTGGCTTCTCGCTTTGTGCGAAGTCGGAGAAGAACGTGTATTGCGTCTTGGGAGACCTCAGCTTCTTCTACGACCAGAATGCCCTCTGGAACCAGAACCTCAACGGGAAGCTCCGCATTATCGTTCTGAACAACGGCGGCGGTGCCATCTTCGGCAAGTTTGAGGGACTGCGCCAGAGTGAGGCAAGGGAAGAGTTGGTCATGGCGAAACACCATGCCTCGGCAGAGGGTATCTGCAGGCAGAACGAAGTGGTCTACCTCTCTGCCCATAACATGGAAGAGATGAAGCAAGGAGTGAATCGTATCGTCAACGATGTGTCTGACCGCCCGATGCTCCTGGAGGTATTCACCGACATCGATGCAGACAATGAAGCCTATCAGCAGATAAGTCAACATTCAACAGTCAACGCTTAACTTTGTAATAATAAAATGAGAGAATGGAAAAAAATAGAAGGTTTTGATTTCAAGGAAATCATCTTCGAGGAATACAACCACATCGCCAAGATCACCATCAACCGTGAGCGTTGGCGCAATGCCTTTACCCCCTTGACCACCTGGGAGATGTCGCAGGCTTTCAGCTATTGCCGAGAGTGTCTCGATATCCGTGTGGTCATCCTTACGGGTGCCGGCGACAAGGCTTTCTGTGCCGGTGGCGACATGAACGTGAAGGGACGTGGCGGCTATGTGGGCACCGACGGTGTGCCCCGTCTCAATGTGCTCGACGTACAGATGCAGATCCGCCGTCTGCCCAAGCCGGTCATCGCCATGGTCAACGGCTTTGCCATCGGTGGCGGTCATGTGCTCCATGTGATGTGCGACCTCACTATTGCCTCCGAGAACGCCATCTTCGGACAGACGGGTCCCAAGGTGGGCAGTTTCGACGCTGGCTTTGGTGCCTCTTACCTCGCCCGTATGGTGGGGCAGAAGAAGGCGCGCGAGATTTGGTTCCTTTGCAAGCAGTATACCGCCAAGGAGGCAGAGGAGATGGGGATGGTTAATAAGGTAGTGCCCTTCGACCAGTTGGAGGACACCTGCGTGGAGTGGGCTGAGATCATGATGGAACGTTCGCCCCTTGCCCTGCGCATGATCAAGGCAGGACTCAACGCAGAGCTCGACGGACAGGCGGGCATCCAGGAACTTGCCGGCGATGCCACCATGCTCTATTATACGATGGACGAGGCGCAGGAGGGCGGCAAGGCGTTTCTTGAGAAACGCAAGCCCGACTTTGGCAAATATCCCCAGTTCCCTTGATGGCGAGTTGAAAGGAAAATGCTTTAAAGAAAAGAGATGTGAAAATGAAAAAGATGAGATTTTTGATGGTGGCTTGTCTCGTGCTGGCAAGCATGGGTGCCGGGGCGAGGTCGATGAAAGATTTGCTCGTCTCGATGCCCGACAGTCTTGTGCCCTTCCTCGACAAGAACTTACGGTTGGAGTTAGCAGAACTACAGGAGATGGGTGTGAAGTCGGAGGTGACGAACCTGTTGGGCGACACATCGGTGATGGACACGCTCACCAACGACTTCCTGCAGTTGCGCACAAGCCGTGTGTCTACCTTGCAGATGAAGAAGTTGCCTGCACAGGATGGTGACTCTCTCCTCTGTGTAGTCAACACCTTCGCCGGTCCCGAGAAAGATAGTGAGCTTTGGCTCTATACCCAGGACTGGAAACCTGTTCCTTGCACCTTCGACCTGCAGTCGAAGGTGAGAGTGTTGGTGCAGAAGCCCGACACGATGAGCGAGGAGAGATTTGAGGAGCTCAAGCGGATGATAGAGCCGAAAATGGTCTATGCGATGCTCCTCCAACATGAGAATGCAATCGTTTTAAGACTCTCGTTGCCGCTTCTTTCCGAAGAGGACAAAAAGCAAATAAATGCGATAAAAATGCAAAGAAAGTTTAATTGGGGTGGTAGAACTTTTAATGAGAGTTAAAGATAGAAAGATTTCTATGGCAAACTCTTGCGGGTTACGAAAATATTTGTACCTTTGCAATGTGTTTTTCATGGTATTAGATTATTAAGGTTAATAAAAGATTGGTTGTCGTGAGACAATCAATTTTTTTTGTCCCTACCTCAGAAGATGAACAATCCCAAGATTCCACAAGCCAGCATTACCAGTATGGGATTGGTCTTTCTCCATTTCGTGAAATAGAAGGCGGCGGCAAACAGAGCCACACTCACACCAAAAGCCACGGGGTCTTCCGTTGGCGAACCAAAGTTCTCCTTGTTCATCAGCAACACGGCAGCTGCCGCAATCAGTCCGATGATGGCGGGACGAAGACCGGAGAAGACATCCTTCACAATCTTGGAGTCCTTGTGGGAAATCAGATAGTGGCTGATGAGGATCATGATGATGAAAGGCAGCCACATCACCGAGAGCGACGCAAGTACGGAGCCTAAACAGGCAGCCCATGCGGGATAGCCGTCGTGGAGGCATGCAGTGTAGCCCACATAGGTGGCGCAGTTGATGCCGATAGGGCCTGGGGTAGACTGACTGATAGCCACGATGTCTGTGAACTCGGCGTTCGTGAGCCAATGGTTCTTTACTACGGTCTCGTTGTGAATGAGCGAGAGCATCGCATATCCACCTCCAAAGTTGAAGGTTCCAATCTTCGTAAATATGAGGAATAACTTTAAGAATAGCATTTCTGTTTCAATTAAAAATTAATAATTAAAAATTAATAATTAAGAATTAATAATTGGGCTGGCGCATTGCCCTTTTTACCTTTTTACCTTTCCCCATAGCCAGCCGAGTACGCCGGCGGCGATGATGATGTAGATGGGAGATACGCCCAGGAGGGCAATCAGTCCGCAGCACACGAAAGGAATCCAAATGTTGTAGCGGTTGATGTTCGCTGTCTTTGCCATCTTGAAGCAGGGGGCGGCGATGAGTGCCACTACTGCGGGGCGCACGCCGCAGAAGAACTTTGCCACCCACTTATTGTCCTTGAAGTGCTGGAAGAAGATGGCGATGATGAGGATGGCGATGATGGAGGGGATGGCGATGCCCACGGCGCCCACGATGCCGCCCCATACGCCCTTCAGCTTATAGCCGATGTGGCTCGCCATGTCGATGGCGAAGATGCCAGGCGTGGTCTGTGCCACCACCATGATGTCCATGAACTCCTGCTTGTCCATCCATTGGTTCTTGTCCACGAATTCCCTTTCCATGATGGGAATCATCGCATAGCCTCCACCTAAGGTGAAGGCGCCGATCTTGTTGCAAGTGATGAAAAATTTTAGTAACATCTGTCTTTAATTCATTAAATTTGGCTGCAAAAATACACATAATTTGTTAAATATCCCACCCCCTGCTGTTTAAAACTTCACTTTTATTATTATATTTCGGGAAATATGCGTATCTTTGCATTATTATTTGCAAATAAACTAAACGTGACGAGATGAATTTGAAAATACGCTTGGCGTTGATGAACTTCCTTGAATTTGCAGTATGGGGAGCTTATCTCACTTCTATGGGAACCTATCTGGGCAGCATTGGTATGGCTTCCCAGATCGGCTGGTTTTACGCAGTGCAAGGCATTGTCTCTATTTTTATGCCAGCCCTGATGGGTATTGTAGCCGACCGGTGGATTCCTGCACAGCGTCTGTTGGGCTTGTGCCATTTGCTCGCAGCCCTCTTTATGTTTGGTGCTGCTTACAGTGGCTCTACAGGGCAGATGTCTTATGTGTTCTGGAGCTATACGCTCAGTGTTGCCTTCTATATGCCCACTTTGGCGCTCAGCAATTCCGTGGCTTACAATGGCCTTACCAAGGCGGGCATGGATACTGTCAAGGATTTCCCTCCCATCCGTGTGTTCGGTACGGTGGGTTTCATCTGCATGATGTGGTTTGTTGACTTGATGGGCTTCCAGCCTAACCAAAATCAGTTTGTGGCATCCGGCATTGTCAGCGTCATCCTGTTCCTGTATACTTTCTCCCTGCCTTCGTGCCCTGTCAGCGAGAAGGGCAACAAGCAGAGCTTGGTGGATGCGTTCGGTCTCCGTGCCTTCCTGCTGTTCAAACAGAAGCGCATGGCTATTTTCTTCATCTTCTCGATGTTGCTCGGTGTGAGTCTGCAGATTACCAATGGTTTCGCCAATCCTTTCATCACTTCTTTTGGGGCTGATCCGCAGTATGCGGGAACCTTTGGCGTCAATCATGCCAACATCCTGATTTCCCTGTCCCAGATCAGCGAGACCTGCTGCATCCTGCTCATTCCTTTCTTTATGAAGAGGTATGGCATCAAGAACGTGATGCTCATAGCCATGTTCGCATGGGTATTGCGTTTCGGCTTGTTCGGTGTGGGTAATCCCGGCAGTGGGGTTTGGATGTTTGTCCTTTCCATGATTGTATACGGTGTGGCATTCGATTTCTTCAATATCTCCGGATCCTTGTTCGTTGACAAGTCCACTGACCCGGCATTGCGCTCCAGTGCACAGGGATTGTTTATGTTGATGACGAATGGTATCGGTGCAACTATAGGAACCCTTTCCGCCCAGGCTGTTGTCAATGCATATACGGATGAGGCGGGTGTCACCACCTGGGCTCCCTGCTGGCTCATCTTCGCCGGCTACGCTCTGGTAGTGGCTGTGGCTTTTGCTGTTTTGTTTAACACTAAAAACAAGAAGGAGGCTTGACTGATGGGATATGTAAAACTTATGTTTAGAGGGCTTTCCGACATCATGGGAATGGAGAGCCAACTCTTTCTGATAGTCCTTGTGGATGAGGATATGAAGCGTCAGCTGGTGGTCACCTGTGACCAGAATATGCGCAACCAACTGAAGATGCGCATGGATGACAGGAAGGCAGGCGAACATCTGTTGCCGGAAGTGCTGACCCGTGTGTTGGGCGATGACCAGTGCCTCTCTTGGGAGGTGCGCATCGAGAGTATGCAGGAAGGAAAGTATGTTACCAAACTTTACAATACCTTGAGCGGTGTGGCTCTTGACATCCGGTGCAGCGATGCCGTCCTTTGGGCTTTTGTCTCCAATTGCCCCATTCTGGTGAGGGAGGAAGTACTCGCTACTTTCGGCGTACCATTCTTCCCTGACGCCACCCAAATTGCACTTCCTGTCAATGTCATCACCGACGATATGCTGGAGTTTGGAATCCAGAAGGCGATAGACACCGAGGATTACGAGGTGGCATCCAAACTTCGTGACGAACTGAAAAGGCGCCACGCAAAGAAAGATTAGTAATCATCTTGATAAATGAAGAGTAACAATGAAAGAGACAAGATACTTTTATGTACCTAATGCAGCGGCTGAGACCGAACTGCCGTTGGAGGAGGCGATGCACGCCCTGCGTGTGCTTAGGATCAAGAGTGGCGATGAGATTTTCCTCATGGACGGTGAGGGTAATTTCTACCGTGCCGAGGTGACACTCGCTGCCACCAAGCGCTGCCTCTATGAAATCCGTGAGACGATGCCTCAGGAGAGGCCGTGGAACGGACACATCCAGCTTGCCATTGCTCCCACCAAGATGGTGGACCGCATGGAGTGGATGGCGGAGAAGGCCACGGAAGTGGGCTTTGATGAACTGTCTTTCCTCAATTGTACCTTCTCCGAACGGAAGGTGATGCGCACGGTACGCCTTGACAAGATTATTGTCTCTGCCGTGAAGCAGAGCCATAAGGCATGGAAACCCATTGTCAACCAAATGGTTTCTTTCAAGGATTTTATCGATGCTCCCCGTAAGGGAAAGAAGTTCATCTGCCATTGCTATGAAGAGGTGGAAAGGAAGGATTACTTCACCGAACTGGGCAAGGCTTGTGGAACTGATGATGATGATGTTACGGTACTGGTTGGTCCCGAAGGCGACTTCTCCATCGATGAGGTGAGATACGCCGTAGACCATGGTTACGAGTCGGTTACGCTCGGCACAAGCAGGTTGCGCACGGAGACGGCAGGACTGATGGCGGTGGCTATTGCCAATCTGATGCGCCGCAAGGGATAACGCTATGGAAAAACAACAGAATCTTTAATGGAGGTGAAAGATGAAAAGATTGGGTAACAGTATATTTTTTGCGGTTGCGGCATTGCTTATGGTGGTGCTGGCTTCTTGCTCCGGTTCTGACTACCTCAACGCCATTCCTGCGAGGAGCACAGCACTTGTCTCGATAGACATGCAGAAACTTGCTGAGGACAACAAAATGGCAGACAAGGCTGGGGTGTTGAAGTCTCTGCTGCAGGTAGACGATGTGTCGGAGTGTGGCATAGACGTATCTAATAAGGTGTACCTCTTTGAGTCGCCCGATGGCAACTTGGGACTTTGCGCCAAGGTATCCGATGCCGGTGACTTGGAAAAATGGCTCGACAAGATGTCCGGCCAGAATACTTGCACGAAGGTATCCGAGCGCAAGGGTTTCCGCTTCTCCCTCCTGAAAGGTTCGTGGTTGGTGGGCTTCTCCGACAATGCCCTCCTTGTGATGGGACCTGTAGTGGCTGAGGCTCAGGCTGAAATGCAACGGCAGATGACCAAGTATCTTTCTGCCGACGAGGAGGCTGGCATCAAGTCTTCGCCCATGTTCGACCGTCTCGATTCCATCCCTTCGGCAATGGCGATGGTGACACAGGCACAGGCTCTTCCCGAGAAATTCGTCGCTCCCTTTACCCTGGGCGCTCCCAAGGGTGCAGATGCCTCGCAGATTGTGATTGCTGCGAGCATGGACATCGGCAAGGGGATTCTCCATATCAATGGTGAGACTTTTTCATTCAATAAAGGTATTGATGCGGAACTGAAGAAGGCTATGCAGACTTACCGCCCCATCAAGGGCGACTATGTGAAGTCGATGCCTGCCGATGCCTTGGCGGGTATCTTCATGAACGTGGAAGGCACCAAGTTCCTGCCCATGATGCAGAGTAACCCCGGCATCCAACAGCTGTTGATGGGCATCAATACGGCAATCGACATGGACAACATTATCCGCAGTGTCAATGGCGACATGGCGATTGTGCTGCCCTCTCTCTCCGATGACGGCATGAAGATTATGATGGCTGCGAAGTTGGCTGATGCCAAGTGGCTTGCTGACGTGGACTACTGGAAGAAATCGTGTCCCAAGGGTACTTCCATTGGCGACTGGGGAAAGGACAGTTATGTTTATTCCGACGGAAAGACCATGTTCTATTTTGGCGTTACTGCCGACAAGCAGTTCTTCAGCGGCAATGATGAGTTGAGTGCGGAGTACTCCATCAAACCTTCCAACCACCCCGTGAGCACCGACATCCAGAAGATGGTTACGGGGCAGAAGATGGCAATGGTCATCAACCTCGGCGGTGGCGCTATGGGAGGCAACGATACCATGTCGGCGATTACAGGCTTGATAAACCCGATATTCGGAAACATAAACTCAGTGGTATATACCTTGAAATAATGGAAAAAATTCAGTTTCATTCCGTACTCCCCCAGGTCTTCGCCCAGCGCACCGACCTGCAGTCGGAGGTATGGAAGCAGG
>CAVCCB010000063.1:0-11258 GCA_963600595.1 Subdoligranulum sp. APC924/74
GCAGACCGCTGAAAGCGAAGCGCATTCATCGTGCAAAGATAGCTCTTTTCCTTGAAATAAAGAAATTTTATGGTCTTTTTTTTTTTATTAACACCACCCTCGAATGTGATGCCGTGGCGGCTTCACAGGATGAACCAAAATGAACTAAAAATCCCAGCTGTCAAACAAGGTGACAGCTGGGATTTTTTTTAAATCTCTTCCAGTTGTTGGCTCTCCACCCAGCCCTCTCTGCCGTCAGCAAGGCGGATGCCACGCCATGAGTTCATGGTCTTGTCGGTGATGTCGACCCTCGTGCCCTCGTGGATGACAAACTCATCGGCACTCGACTTGGCGGGTGTCTTCTTCACGTTCACCGTGGGCGAGATGACGATGGCACCGGAGCTGTTCTCGAGTATCTGCCGCTGCTGATAGGCGAACAGGTTGCTCAGGAGGAAGAGCAGGAAGAAGAAGACGCCTGAGAAGAAGCCCAACTTGCGGAGCGCCATCTGGGGCACGAAGAGATAGACCAGCACTGCCACCAGCGCCATGACGATGGCGACGATGCAGCACTTCGCCCAGTTGTCGACACTCGTGAAGTTGACCACCGACTTGTACCATGCCACGAAGAACATCTCGCTCACGGGCGTTATCTTGTCGATGGTCTTGCTGCGTGCAAACTGCAGATTGAAGTTGATGTCCTCGTCTCCCGGAGAGAGGAGGTGGGCACGCTCGTATGCCAAGACCGCCTGCGTGATGTTGTCGGTACGGTAGTAGGCATTGCCGAGGTTGTAGTAGACATCGGCAGAGGCACCGTTCTTCAGCAGCTCCTCATAGTCCTTGATTGCCTGCTGGTAGTTGCCCTTCCTGTATTCCGTATCGGCATTCTGCTTGGTGATGGCAGATGCCGTCGTCGAGAAGGCAAGCATGAGGGCAAGCAGCCACACGAAGGAACGCGGATCCTTCGACTTCCTTTTCTTCCCCGCCTTGCGGGCAGTCCTGATGGCGTTTTCTATCTCCATGATGGCAGTCATTGCCGATTCAAAAGTCTTGTTCATATTTCCTGTCGCATCACCGGGTGCATAACGTTCAAACTCACATTCGTCCAAAGCCTCGACAAACTTGCTGACGGTAGCCTCATCGACAGCCTGCCCGGCAAGTTTTTCCTGGATGTTCTCGCGGGAGAGTTGCTCGGCGGGCATATTGAGCTTAAAGCTGACATATCCCCACAACGCCCTCATCACCTCATCGTAGAACTCGTCCTGCCTTCCCTTGAGCATCAGGAGGTTTGCCTTCTTCAGCCGTTTGGTGGCTATCTTGCTCGCCCTGTTGGAGCGCATCTTCACCACATCGGCATTCTCTATCGCCCTCCTGCGGAACACCACGAGCAAGACTACGAAGGCGATGAAAGGAACCAGAAGGCTGGTCCAGTAGCCTAAGCTGCCATAGAACATACCGTCTTTGCCGCGGAACTGCGTCTTGCCGGTCTTGATGCCCCGGATGTCCTTATCCTGCTCGGCATAGCTTGAGGAGCCGCCCGTACTGCCGTCACCCTTCGCCACCGAGAGACGGTAGGCTTGGGTCCTGATGGTCTTGTAGGAGTTGGCCTTGGTGTCATAATAGGTAAACTCCACGGGGGGTATGGTGTAGGTGCCCTGGTTTCTGGGCACAGCGAGGAAGTCATAGATCATGTTGCCCTCCACTCCGTTTGCCGTAAGACGGGTCTTGTCGATGACCTTGGCGTCATACTTGTCGAAATCCTTGGGGAAGCCGACCACAGGTTGCTTCAGCAGCTTCAGGTTGCCGTTGCCGCCCACCACCACGCGCAATGTAACAGGCTCCCCCGCCTTCACTTCCTTCTTGTCGAGGGAAGCGGAGATATTGAACTTGCCCACTCCGCCAGAGAAGCCGGCGGGACGCGAGGGCAGCGGGGTGACATCGATGCTGATGCCGGGCGCCTTGATTTCCTTGTTGACCTCCACATAGCCGGAACCTCCGTTGAAGAACGCCTCCATGGGATCTACATTGCGGTTTTGCTGCACCACAATACCCTTGAAGGTGATGCTCGGGATGGTGAGTTTGCCAGTCATCTGCGGATACATCACATACTGGCTCCAGGTGACGCAGTTGTAGGGTCTGCCGTTCACCACCTCCCTGTGGTAGCTCTTCTGCTGTGGCAGGGGCACCTCCTGGGTGTGGAAGCCCTTCAGGTCGGGCATCTTGCCCTCCAGACGGGTGAGGTCTACCTGGGTGTACACCTTGTAGGTCAGGAGGATGGGTTCCTGCTCATGCACGCTCTTCTTGTTGGCTGACACCTTGATGAAGAGGTCGCTGCCGCTGATGGCTGACCCTGCCTGCCGCATCCTCGGCTCGTCGGAGTCGGCACTGCCGTGCATACGGGGTGCACCTCCGTTGGCATTATGTGCCGCCTGTCCCGAGACGGTCACCTTGACCGGCTTCGACACGAGCTTCTTTCCACCCACCATGGCATGGGAGGCGCCGATGGTGAAGCTGCCGTTCTTGGCGGCATAGAGCGTATAGGTGATGGTCACCGAGGAGGAGGAACTGGTGTGCCCGTTGATCATCTGGTAGCTGGACTGCGAGGAGGTGTAAGGTCCCGCTATCACTTCCAGCGCCTCCGGCACTCCGCCCATGCGGAACTCCTCCACGTCCCTCGTATTGATGGTATAGGAGACTCGGAAATTCTCTCCTGCTGCCACGTGGGACGGGGCTGAGACGGTAATCTGCTGCGCCGCCACGTAAGCGTAGCTGCCCATCAGACAAATCATCAGTATGATATACCTTCCTACATATTTCATAATGCTAATTATTTTTCATTTTCGTTTTACCAGTTCTTGTCATACGCCTTGCGTCTGGGCTGGCTCATCGCCTTCTGCAGCTTCTGCTTGGTCGCCTGTTCCTGCTGGATGGCAGCATTGAGGAGCTGGGTGGCATTGTCCTTGCTCATCTTCTCCTGGTTCTGCCTGTCCTGGTTCTGGTTTTTGTCCTTATCTTGGTTCTTGTTCTTGTCCTTATCCTCCTTGTTCTTGTCCTTATCCTTGTTTTTATCCTTGTTTTTGCCCTTGTTGTCTTTCTTGTTCTTGTTGTCCTGGTTCTGCTGCTTCTGCTGGTCTTTCAGCATTTTCTGGCAGAGGGCGAGATTATAGCGTGTCTCGTCATCCTGCGGGTTATTGCGCAACGCCATCTTGTAGCATTCTATCGCCTTAGGATACTCGCGGTGGTTCTGCATCACGACACCCATGTTGTGATAACTCCTGGAGCGACGCAGCCTGTTAGTCTCCAGCTGTGCCGCACTCTCAAACTGCGCCATCGCCATGGAGTCCTTCTGCTGCATCATCAGGGCACAGCCGAGATTGTAGACAGCCTGGGGGTTCCTGCCGTTCCTGGCGATAGCCTTGCGGTACTGGGTCTCCGCCTCCGCCCACTTGCGGGAGTTGTAGCTGCGGTTGCCCTCGCGGACAAGCTGGCGGTCGTTCTGGGCGCTGACGCCCATGGCACCCGTCAGCAGCAATGCCAGCACCAGGGCCTTCTTTCCGATGAAGGGAGTCTTGGCAGCCAAGGGATTCTTGCCGAAGAAGCGTACGTTCCGGAGCAATGGATTCTTGGTTTCGAGCAGGCAAATCTCCAGGATGAGGAGGAGGATCACCACGATGCCCACAGCCTGGAACTGCTCGTCATACTCACTGTAGATGACAGAGTCGGTCTCGCCCTTCTGCAACTTGGTCAGGTCGTTGTTCAACTGCTCCTCGGCATCACCGGTATTGTCCACGTGGATATACTTGCCGCTGCCCGCCTGCGCCAGCTGCCGGCACATATCCTCGTTGAGCGCCGTCATCACGGTGTTGCCGGCGTTGTCCTTCAGGTAAGACCCGTCTCCCATGGGGATGGGTGCTCCCTTCGCAGTTCCGATGCCCAGGATATAGACATTGATGCCGTTCTTCCTGGCTGCCTGTGCAGCCTCCTCGGCTCCCGGTTCGTGGTTCTCACCGTCGGTGATGACGATGACGGCGCGTCCCACGTTCTTCTGCTGGGTGAAGCTCTGGCACGCCACGTTGATCGCCTGCGCGATATTGGTTCCCTGGGTCTGTATCAGGCCCGGAGTGATATTGTGCAGGAACATCTTGGCAGATACGTTGTCGCTGGTGATAGGGAGCTGCACGAAGGCATCGCCGGCGAAGACCACCAGTCCAATCTTGTCATTGGAGAACTTGTCTACCAGGTTCTCCACGAGCATCTTGCTCTTGTCGAGCCGGGAGGGGGCCACATCCTGCGCCAACATGGAGTTGGAGATGTCCAGACAGATGATGGTCTCGATGCCCTGCCGCTTGTCATGCGACACCTTACTGCCCATCTGCGGACGGGCAAGCATCACCACCAACAGGGCGAGTGCAGCCAGCATGAGGCAGAACTTCACCGTGGGGCGGTATTTGGAAATGCCGGGCATGAGCTGCCTCAAGAGTTCGGGGTCGCCGAGCTTCTTCAGTTTAGCATGTCTTCTCCGCCATCCCACAAGCCGGATGAGCACCAGCACGGGAATCACCCACAGGAGGCAGAGAAATATAGGATCTTCAAATCTTAACATCTTTTCTAAATCAAATTCCTTTGTACTTATCTTCTATTCACACATCCCCTACTCCGGGAAGCATCCTCTTTACGGGATTCTCCTGAACCAGGTGATGCGAAGCAATATCTCCAACAAGAGCACGAGCAGGGCGGCGAGGGCAAAGGGCTGGTAAGCCTCATAGAGCTTGGCATAGTGCTTCACGCTCATCTTCGTCTTCTCCAGCTTGTCAATGTCTGCATAAATCTTCTTCAGCTCCGAAACGCTCGTGGCACGGTAGAAGTTGCCGTCGGTGGTCTGTGCGATTTCCTTCAGCGTCTGCGTGTCAATCTCGCCACGGACGCTGACATACTGTACGCCTCCCGCCACCACCATGGGGTAAGGTGCTACGCCGTTGGTGCCCACGCCGATGGTATAGATTCTGATGCCCAGGCTCTTGGCTATTTCGGCTGCTGTCATCGGGGAGATGTCGCCGCTGTTGTTGCTGCCGTCGGTGAGGAGAATCACCACCTTGCTCTTTGCCTTGGAGTCCTTCAGTCGGCTCACGGCATTGGCGATACCCATGCCCACCGCCGTTCCGTCGTCGATGAGACCGCGGGTAACGATGTCGGTGCGGGTGTCCTTGAGGAGCCTCAGCAGGCTGACATGGTCAGTGGTCATAGGGCACTGCGTGAACGCCTCTCCGGCAAAGATGGTCAGTCCGATGTTGTCGTTGGGTCTGCCCGAGATGAATTCATGCGCCACCTTCTTAGCCGCCTCGATGCGGTTGGGCTTCAGGTCCTCGGCAAGCATGGAGACGGAGACGTCCATCGCCAGCATAATGTCGATGCCCTCCACCGTGCGGTTGTCCCACGAGTTGCGGGTCTGCGGGCGTGCCATGGCACAGACAATGAGTACATAGCAGATGCACCGGAGCAGCATAGGGAGGTGTATCAACCTCACCCTCAAGCTCTTCGGAGCGTACTGATACATCTTGGTATCACTCATGCGCATCGTCGGCTCATTCCGCTTCCTGTAGATGAAGTACCACAATATATAAGGTATCAACAGCAGGAGCAACAGAAAATATCCTTTACTTGCAAATTCCATGATCTTCGTTAATTCTTGTCTTGTCCCTATGGATGCGCAGCCGCTACATGAGCAACTGGACGGCACCATAGATTACATACACTAACAGGGCTACAGCCGCAAGGCCCGCTGCCCACAACAGTATCTTGATGAGCCGGCGCTGGCTGCGGCTCTTCTGGTCTTCCTCGCTCAGCGCAGGCGCCACCTTCTCCTCAGTAAGCACCTCATCGGTCTTGGTCTGGTCGATGAAGTTGATGGCATTGACGAGGTTGGCGTCGTTCTCGTTGACGAGCGTCTCGTACTTGGCGAACTTGACGAGGTCGGCAGTGCGGAAGAGCACCTTCAGTTCGTCCATCATCTTCTGGTCACCAGCCTCATGCAGGCGGTCGATAATCTCGGCGCTCGTCATCTCCATGGCGTTGAAGCCAAACCTGCTCTCGATGTATTCGCGGAGGGTATTGGTAAGCCGGGTGTAATATTCCTTCTGCGTCTCCCGGTTCACCGTGCTCTGCTGCTTGATGGCATTGATCTCGCTCATCGCCTTCTCATGGGCGGGCACCCGCCTTACAATTCTGAAACGGGTGATGATGGGCTTGTTCTGCTTCAAGCGCAACAAGAGATAGCCTATTGCCGCACAGACAAAAAGCAACAATATACTCAACCAAAAGATTCCGCTCCATTCACTCCAAAGGAAAGGATTGTCCTGTACGTCCTTGGGAGGATAGAACTGGTTGGAATGCACCGTATCCACGGGCACCGTCAGCACTTTCAGAGCCAAGGGATTTCCGTGGAACTTCTTGCCATTGACCTGGACGTCGAGCGCCGGGATGGCATACACATTCTCGTCGAAGGAGGTGAGCACATAGTCGCGGCTCACCTGGATGCGTTCATCGCCGATGTCCCTGATGTCCTCGTCGCTCTGCCCCACCACCTCCACGCCGGATATGAGCTGCTGGGAGGGCTTGAAGCTCGGCATCACCACCTTCTGTCCCCTCTTGGCACTCACCTTGAGGTGCAATGTGGTCTGCGAGCCAATGAGCAGCTGCAGGGAGTCTATACGCTGCTCCACCGTCTGCGCTCCTGCCGACGAGGGCAAGAGAAGGGAGGCTGCAAAAATGCAGCCCGCCAACGGGCGACATGCAATTTTTCTTATACTGCCTAACATGATTCTTACTATTAAAACATCCCGTCAGTTACGCTGTTTGAAAAGCTTCAGCAGCGAACGGGAGAAATCCTCGTTGGTGGCTATCGCCGTCCAGTCTACCTTGCTCTTGGCAAAGATGTCGCGCAGCCTCTCCTCGCGTACCATCCAGTTCTGCGTATGCGCCAGACGGAGTTTCCGGGAACTGGTGTCGATGTACATCTCATGTCCCGTCTCCGCATCGCGCACCTTGAGGAGTCCCACATCGGGGAGCGACTTGGCACGGGGGTCATACACCTGTATCGCCACCACATCGTGCTTCTGGTTGGCTATCTGCAACGTGTGCTGATAGTTTCTATTGTCATAGAAGTCACTGATTACGAATGCGGTACAACGGCGCTTCATCACGCGGGTGAAGTATTCCAGCGCCATCCCCACATCGGTGCGCTGGCTCTCGGGGTGGAAGTCGAGCATCTCGCGGATGATGTAGAGGATATGCTTCCTGCCCTTCTTGGGAGGGATGTATTTCTCGATGCGGTCGGAGAAGAAGATAACGCCAATCTTGTCGTTGTTCTGTATGGCAGAGAACGCCAGCGTGGCTGCAATCTCGGTCGCCATGTCGCGCTTCATCTGCCTCGTCGTTCCGAAATCGAGGGAACCACTCACGTCCACCAGCAGCATCACCGTCAGTTCACGCTCCTCCTCGAACACCTTGACGAAGGGCCGGTGGAAGCGTGCCGTCACGTTCCAGTCGATATCGCGCACATCGTCGCCATACTGGTATTCCCTTACCTCGGCGAAGGCCATTCCCCTGCCCTTGAAGGCAGAATGATACTGGCCTGCAAAGATATTCTGGCTCAGACCGCGCGTCTTGATTTCGATCTTGCGAACTTTCCTTAATATATCCTGCGTCTCCAACTTACTTGTTTATTAATAATTGACAATAATGCATGGCGCATTGTAAATTATAAATTACAAATTGTCTCAAGGCACCTCGACCTTGTTGATGATGCGGCTCACGATTTCCTCGCTCGTCACATTACTTGCCTCCGCCTCATAGGAGAGTCCCACGCGATGGCGCAGCACGTCGTGTGCCACGGCACGCACATCCTCGGGGATTACATAGCCTCGATGCTTGATGAAGGCGTACGCCCTGGCTGCCTTGGCCAAGGAGATGCTGGCACGGGGACTGCCGCCGAAGGTGATCATGTCCTTCAGGTCTCCCAGTCCATAGCGGTCGGGATAGCGGGTGGCGAACACGATGTCGGCGATGTACTGTTCTATCTTCTCGTCGATATACACCTCATTGACGATGGTGCGCGCCTTCAGTATCTCCTCTGCCGTAGTGACAGGACTGACGGTGGGCAGTCCGCCCTGAATGTTCTCGCGGATAATCAGTTTCTCCTCCTCTATAGTAGGGTAGTCAATGATCACCTTCAGGAGGAAACGGTCTACCTGTGCCTCGGGCAACTGGTAGGTACCTTCCTGCTCGATGGGGTTCTGCGTCGCCATCACCAGGAAGGGATTGGGCAAGCGGAATGTCTCGTCGCCGATGGTGACCTGGTGCTCCTGCATCGCCTCCAACAGTGCGCTCTGCACCTTGGCAGGCGCACGGTTGATTTCGTCGGCAAGTACGAAGTTGGCAAACACGGGGCCTCTCTTCACATGGAACGCCTCATCCTTCTGCGAGTAGATCTGCGTACCCACCACATCGGCAGGCAAGAGGTCGGGTGTAAACTGTATTCTGCTGTAATCTGCGCTGACCAATTGTGACAGCGTCTTGATGGCAAGGGTCTTTGCCAGACCCGGCACGCCCTCCAGAAGGATGTGTCCATCAGAGAGCAAGCCTATCAGGAGACAGTCCACAAGATGCTTCTGTCCCACGATAACCTTGTTCATACCCATCACCAAGTTGGTGACAAACTGGCTTTGTTGCTCAATCCGGATGTTGAGTTCGCGAATATCAATAGCTTCTGCCATAGTTCTTTATCTTTACTTTTTAGATTGTAATATTCTTTTTTCTTCAAATACGAACGCAAAAGTAATCCTTTTCCATCACAAAAACGAATATCACCATCTAAATTATATTAAAAATGATACTTATTTCCTATATTTAAGAAACTTTTAAAACTAAGAAGCCCCGCCAAGTGCAACGGGGCAGCTTGGAGGGGCTTATGAGAAAGCATTTAGTCATGGAAACTTTGCGGTTGCCGGAACCGTTGTCAAGCCTTGCCTACTCGCCTACCAGCGGAAACATGGAGAGACGGTAAGCCAGGCAGCCGTAGGGAATGAGCCGGATGTCGACGTCCTTCTTCAGAGTGGCTGGGACAGAAAGGGGCATCACCGGGTCGCCCTTGTCGGGATTCCAGTCCACCAACTCAGCCTTGGTATGGATGGTCACGGGACGGTTGAGATAAGACCACTCAAAAGGACGGCGCACCTTGGCGGTGTCTACGGTGCAGCCCTCCAGACTTCCGGGTGTAAGGGCATAGCGGTATTCCGTCCAGAGTTCCTCGTTGATATCGAAACCGTCGCGACCGCCCCGCTGCATGGGCATAGCAAAGAGCAGAGGGCCATAGGTCACCCAGGCACAGCGTCCCTGGTCAACGAAACCGTCGAGTATCATCTCGCTGTCATGAGGCACCATAATGCCCCACGAGGGTGCTTTCTTTCCCTTGTAGTAGGGAAATTTCTCGCAGCCCGTCACGAGCGTAGGCTTCATGGGGAAGGTGAGTTGTATTTTGTCGCCCTGCTTCCATTTTCCATTGAGTACCAAGAAGTTGTTCTCCACTTTACACTTCACGCTCTTGCCGTTGACGGTAAGCGACGGATTTGTACACCACTCGGGAACACGCATTCTCAGCACCTGCTTCTGCGGTATGGTGTTGAGGGTGAAGGTGAGCAGGTCGCGGAAGGGATATTCGGTCTCGCAAAGGATGTCCAACCGTCCGTCGCGTGTCTTGAGATGAGCAGGACCATAGGTGAGCCACATGATTTCTCCGTTGCCGTTGACCATCGCCATATTCATGATGTAATTGGGCAAGGCGCGGTTGATGTTGGCAGGACAACAGGTGGGCCAGTGCATCTCCTTATAGTAGGAACCGTCATCGCGGATGCGCAGATGGAAGCCGGGGATGCGGTTGGGGGCTTGGGTATAGACACACGCCGTGAAGGTGGAATTGACACATCCGGGCAGGGCGTTAAAGGCATCCTTCTCAATGCGGTCGCCATAGCGAGCGTCGCCGCTGGCACGCGCCAGCCAGATATTGGACCACATGAAGTCGCTCACGTCACAACTCTCCGCTGCCTCGAAGGCACCGATGCCATGCAGGTGTTCGTTGGAGGAGTTGACACCAGTGGGCAACATGGAGTTCTGCTGCAGGAACTCATAGTTGTTGACCGATGCCGCCAGGTATTCGGGATTTCCATTATAGATATAGCCAATGGCAGGCAACTTGGACGCCTCATTCCAACTCACGCCGTGGCAGATGGCGGTACGCAAGAACTCCTTCTTCCTCGCCCAACTCTCGATGTAGGCGGCATCATAGCCGGCAAGCACCTGCAGGGCACGATTGGCATAATACATGTCACCGGTGATGCGGGAGAGTTCGAACATATTCTCCACGCCCTCTATCTTGCGGTCGTAGTCGAGGTCCGTACCTCCGAAGGGCTTGCCGCGGTCCTTGTCGAAGGAAAAGAGGGGGAAGTTGCGGTACACCTTCTTGAGCATCTCCAGTACCCGAGCGTCCTTGGTTGCACTGTAATAAGCCAATGCCGAGCGACAGAACACCGCCTCGCTCCAATACAGTCCGTGGTCCACCTTCGTTGTGCCCCAAGTCTCCATATACTCCTTGTTGTTGGAATGGATGTATCCGTTGGGCTTCTGGCGAGCCACCACGGCATCCATTACCTTGCGGCTGCGCTCCTTCAGATAGCCATCATCCAGGAGGTATGCCAGTCTCACAAAACCATCTGTGTAATAAGCTGTTTGCTCATAGTGCCACCAGCCCGGCTCGTCAGCCGTCTCCCATCCCTTGGCAAACTCCGTGAAGTTGATGCCCATGTTCTTGGTCAAACCATTGGCGGCGCGCTGCGCCCATTCCTTCAACCAGCCCTCGGGCTTCAGCTCGCCCAGCTCAAAGGGCGCGTAAGCCTTGGACGACAGGTGTGCGGAACACTTGTCCTGCGCCGTGGCTGTCAGTTCACAAGCCATGAGCATCCCCGTCATTATAGCCTTAAATTTCATTCTCATAATTGTTCTTTTAAGATTAAGTTTTTGTCATTATAAATAAACAACGCAAAAAGAGACGATTTATTGTATTTCCTCCGAAATTTTTAGTCATTACATCAACAAAAAAAGTCACCAACCCTCTCGGACTGATGACCTAAATCTTCTTATTAGAATCTGCAACACTTTGCAGACTAAAATCAACACAGTAGTCGATAGGGGAATCGAACCCCTATGCCAAGATTGAGAATCTTGTATCCTAA
>CAVCCB010000064.1:0-11096 GCA_963600595.1 Subdoligranulum sp. APC924/74
GGAAGAAGTTCACCCACTGGTCGTGCTCCTTGATGAGGAAGATGCTGTCGTTGTACCTATTATAAGCCACCCTGTTCTTTGTCAGGATGTCAAAACAACGCTTGAAGTCGGGATATTCCCCCGCCTCAGACTGCTGTGCCCTGCTCCCCACAGGAAACAAAGCAAGTATCATGAGAAGAAAAAACCAACATCTCATCATCAACACTTTAAAAATACCTATACATTTATACATTGCAAAGTTAGTATTTTTATGCGAAAGCAGATGCTCTTCCGCCGTTATTTTATAATTATTTAAAATTAGGGGGCTCACCGTCACGGGCAACTACGAATGCGTCAAAACGGCTACTTTTTCTATAAAAAAGTACCAAAACGAGCATAAAAAGAGAGAAAATACGCACATTTTGCTATAATAATTTGGAGATTAATAAAAATTATCTTAACTTTGCAGCCGATAACATACATGTAAAGGTATTAATTTCATTAGTTTAAGGTATTATTCATTTCGAGAGAGAAAATTATGGGAAAAAGATTATCGTTGCTGCTCATAGCTTTGTTCTGTCTTTTATGCGGGAACCAAGCTCTGGCACAATCAACAGTTTCAGGAACTGTTCTTTCAAGTGAAGATGATGCACCCGTCATCGGTGCGTCCATCTTAGTGCAAGGTACCAAAACCGGCTCCACCACCGACATCGACGGTCATTTCCGATTGGAGAACGTCAAGAAAGGCGCCAACCTGGTCATCAGCTACATTGGCATGCAGACCAAGACCGTGAAGGCGGGCGAGAATCTGAAGATTTACCTCACCTCCGATGCCAAGGCACTCGACGAGGTAGTGGTACAGGTGGCCTATGGTGCCGCCAAGAAGTCGACGCTCACCGGCGCCGTGACCCAGGTGGACAGCAAGCAGATAGAGGTGCGCCCTGTATCAAGCGTTACATCCGCCCTGGAAGGTACTACCTCAGGTATCCAGATCAACAGTACCTATGGCCAGCCCGGTACCGACGCCAAGATCAGCATCCGTGGATTCGGTACCGTAAACGGCAAGAACACCAGGGAGTCAAGCAGCCTGCAGACCAACCCTCTGTATGTGCTCGACGGAGTGCCCTATGGCGGCAACATCTCCGACATCAACACCAACGACATCGAGAGCGTCACCGTATTGAAGGACGCAGCCTCCTGTGCCCTCTATGGCAACCGTGCCTCCAACGGTGTAATCCTCATCACCACCAAGCGAGGCAAGGGCGACCGCATGAATTTCAACCTCAAGATGAACCAGGGTGTATATAGCCGCGGTATCAAGGAATACAAGCTGCTGAACGCTGACCAGTTCATGGAGACAAGCTGGGCAAGCCTCCGCAACGCCCGCATGACAGCAGGCGATGACGCTGCAGCAGCTGCAGAATATGCCACCAAAAACCTCATCGACGAGGAACTTTACCTCAACATCTACAACAAGGCAAAAGACCAGCTCTTCGACGCCAACGGCAAGCTGGTGTCCGATGCCTCCATCCTTCCCGGCTATGCCGAAGACCTCGACTGGTACAGCAACTCCATCAGGAGCGGCCATCGCCAGGAATACAACTTCAGCGGTAGCCAGGCAACAGCGAAGAGCGACTACTACTTCTCCCTGGGCTATCTCGACGAGAAAGGATATGTGAACAACTCCGACTTCAACCGTCTGAACGGACGCGCCTCCATGAACTTCCGTCCCAAGAAGTGGTTCAACACCGGCTTCTCACTGTCGGCAAGCCACCAGAAGAGCAACCTCACCAACGGTAACTCTTCGGGCAGTTACACCAATGCCTTCATGTACAGCCGTACCATCGCCCCCATCTATCCCGTCCACCTGCACAATGCCGACGGCAGCTACCAGTTGGACTCAGCGGGCAACATACAGTACGACCCGGGATCATACACCGACGCAGACGGAGCCACCGTGCTGACACGCAACCAGTACCAGGACCGTCATGTGGTATGGGAGAACGAGTTGAACAAGGACCAGAAATACCGCAACACCATCCAGGGTTCGGCATACGCCAACTTCAACTTCCTGAACGACTTCACCTTCACCCTGAAGGGAGAGATCAACCTGCGTAACCAGGAGGAGCGCACCTACAACAGTGCCGTGATCGGTGACGGTAAGGGAAACAACGGCCGCACCAAGCGCGAGATCTACCGTTACAAGAACTACACCTTCCAGCAGCAACTGAACTGGAACCATTCCTTCGGCGACCACACCGTGGGCGTGCTGCTCGGTCATGAGAACTACAGCTACGACCGCGACTACACTTACGCATACAAGACCAACGAGACATTCGCCAACCAGGACAACCTGACGAACTTCACCACCATTACAGCCTCCGACGGTTACAGCGACGCCTATCGCACGGAGAGCTACCTGGGACGCGTGCGCTACGACTACCAGGAGAAGTACAACCTTGAGGCATCCTTCCGCCGTGACGGTTCTTCCCGCTTCGCCAAGAACAGCCGCTGGGGTAACTTCGGAAGCGTGGGTGCCAACTGGATGATCAGCAAGGAGAAGTTCATGCAGTCAGCCACATGGGTCAACAGTCTGAAGCTGCGCGCCGACTACGGTCTCGTGGGTAACGACGCAGGAGCCAACTACTATGCCTATAAGGCACTCTACATGGCAGAGCAGAACAACAACTCGGGAGCCTTCTTCCTGGAGCAGTTGGCTAACGAGAACCTGAAGTGGGAGACCAGTGCCTCCTTCGGCGTGGGCGTGGACGCAAGATTCTTCGACCGCTGGAACCTGAGCGCAGAGTACTTCGACAAGCGCAACAAGGACTTGCTCTTCGATGTCTACCTGCCCCTCTCGGCAGGAGCCACCTCCACCTCTTCCGCACAGGCAACCATCACCCAGAACCTCGGTACCATCGCTAACAAGGGCTTCGAGATCAACACCGACGTGGACATCTACAAGAACAAGGACTGGACTGTGAACTTCGCAGCCAACCTCTCTTATATCAAGAACAAGATCACCAAACTGCCCGAGCAGGACAAGGACGGTATCGTCGAGAGCAGCATCTACAAGATTGTGGAAGGCAAGAGCCGCTATGAGTTCTACACCTACACCTATGTGGGCGTGGACCAGATGACGGGTAACGCCCTCTACAAGGCAAACCTCGAAGACTATCACGTCACCGCTGCCGACGGAAGCGTAGTGGGTAACGCCGACGGTAACGACATCTCCAAGAACGTGGTGAAGATCGGCGACAACTACTATGTTAACAAGACCACCTATGCCCTGAAGGAGTTCCACGGCTCAGCCTTCCCCAAGGTATACGGTAGCTTCACACCATCCGTAAGATACAAGAACTTCAACCTCGCCGCCATGTTCACCTACTCATTGGGTGGCAAGGTATATGACGCAGTCTACCGCAGCCTGATGACCTCAGGTACCTCTCCCTCCAATTACCACGAGGACATCCTGAAGTCTTGGAGCGGCGTGCCAGCCGGAATGACAGAAGAATCAGCCGACCGCATCTGGTACGACGGCATCCCACAGGTCAACAGTTCCACATCAAGCGACAACAACGACACCTCATCCAGATGGCTCGTCAGCGCCAACTACTTGGTGTTCAAGAACCTCAACATGAGCTATGAGCTTCCCAAGAACTGGGTACGCGCCATCAGCATGGAGTCTATCCGTCTGAGCTTCTCTTGCGAGAACGTCTTCACGCTCACCAAGCGCAGAGGTATGAACCCACAGCAGAGTTTCGACGGCTACCAGTACAACTACCTGGTAACTCCAAGAGTGTTCACCATCGGCGTGGATGTCAAGTTCTAATCTTACAAATATCAAAAGGAATAATTCAATGAAAAAGTCATTATATGTATTAGCTGCCTGCGCCCTGATGCTCAACGTATCCTGCAGCAGCGACTACCTGGATGTGGAATCCAACGAGTCTGCGTCCACAGAGACCATCTTCAGCACCGCCGACAACGTGAAACTCGCCGTCAACGGTCTTGCCAAGATCATGAGCAAACAGTATCTCAGCAAGCAGGGATGCAACGGCGAGGGTACCATCAAGGTGTGGTACGGCAATTATCCCGGCAACGACTACCAGAAGAGTGCCCTCACGGGATGGAAGGACATCACCAACGGCAACCTCATGCAGAATACCTCTTCCATCTATCTCTACTATCCCTGGTTCTACTATTACAAGATCATCGGCAATGCCAACACCATCATCTGCCGTGTGGACAATGTGACCGGAGAAGAGAAGGACAAGCAGTTCTACAAGGCACAGGCGCTGACCTTCCGCGCCTACTGCTACTCACAGCTCGTGCAGCTGTACTCCAAGCGATGGATGGACAGCAACAACGGTTCGAGCCGTGGCGTGGTGCTGCGCATCGATGAGTCGAAGAGCGAGATGCCCGCATCTACCTTGGCAGAATGCTACACACAGATATACAAGGACCTCGACGAGGCAATCAGCCTGTACCAGTCATCTGGAGAGGACAGGACCAGCTCGGAGAATTACCTCCCCAGCCTGGACGTGGCGTATGCCGTCTATGCACGTGCCGCCCGCAACCGCGAGGACTGGGCTACGGCAGCCAAGTACGCTCCCCTGGCTCGCCAGCACACCGGTCTGATGACCAACGCAGAGTACAACAGTGGTTTCAATACGCCCAACTCGGAATGGATATGGAGTGTGTACAGCTCTGAGCAGGAGACGCTCTACTACTACCAGTACTTCGCCTTCGAGGGTTCCAACAGTAGTGCGAGCCTCTGCCGCAACTACCCCTCCGCCATCAGCAAGGAGTTGTTCGACAAGATTCCCGATACCGACATTCGCCGTTATCTCTTCCTCGACCCCGACACCAACACCTATAACGTCAACACAGGTGCCGCCGAGAAATACCTCACGACAAGGGCAAAGAACACTTACGGTTCCAAGCTCTACTCCACCTCCAAGGTCTATGCCTACATGCAGTTCAAGCAGCAGGCAACAGCCATGCCGGGCGTAGGCCAGTTCAGCATCTTCCGCGGATCGGAGATGTATCTCATCGAGGCTGAGGCACAGTATCACCTGGGTAACGAGACTGAGGCACGCAATCTGCTGATTGCCCTGAACGCCGGTTCTGACAGAGACGAAGACTACACTTGCGACAAGACGGGTCAGGACCTCCTCGACGAGATCCGCCTCTACTATCGCATCGAGCTGTGGGGCGAGGGACACGACTGGTTCAACTACAAGCGCTGGGGATTGCCCATCGTGCGCCACAGTGCCAAGGAAGGAGGCAGCTTCAACTCCAACTTCGCCGTGACCATCAACCCCAGCGACCACAACGGCTGGACATGGTCATTCCCCGACAAGGAGGTGGACTACAACTCAGAAATAAAGTCTCCAGAGGAATAAAACCTCCCGGAAAACAGACCCATTAACTTAAAAAGGGGTTAGGGCCAGAATCGCTTCGGCTCTAATCCCTTCTTTTTTCACCAAGCTATATATGATCAAAAGACCTATCATCTTCCAACTGCTCATCATGGCAAGCGTAGTATGCCCGGCACAAAAGAAGCCGCTCGACCACACCGTGTATGATGACTGGAAAAGCATCACCGGCACCCAAATGACCTCCGACGGCAAGTATCTCGTCTATGAGGTGAACCCACAGGAGGGCGACGGCACGCTCGTCGTTCGCCGACTCAGCGACGGCAAGGAAATCAAGTTGCCCCGAGGCTACAAGGCACAACTGGCAACAGACAACAAGACCGCCTGCGCACTCATCAAGTCGCCGTTTGCGGAAATCCGCAAGAAAAGGAACAAGAACACTCCCAAGGACAAGATGCCCAAGGACTCCCTGGCTCTCATCGACTTCGACAAATGGAACGTCACCAAGCTGGAGCGCATCAAGTCGTACAAGACAGCCGTAGACAACCATGACTTCGTCGCCTATATCCAGTGGAAGAAGCCCGACAAGAACAAGAAGAAAGCCGAGAAGGAAAAGAAGGACGGCGACATCCTCGTGGTAGTGAACACACTGACGGGCAAGAAGACCACCTTCAAGCACGTGTCGGAATATGCCTTCAATGCCGACGGCAGCAATCTCACCGTACTGGTGAACGCAGACAAGAAGAACAAGAAGCTGAAATCCTCCGCCACCTCCTACCAACTCCCAGCCATGACTTCCACCCTACTCTCTGAGGGCAAGCACTACTATGGAAGCGCCAAGTATAGCATGGACGGCAAGCAGATGACATTCCTTGCCTCCACTGACACCACTACGACGGGCAACAAGCATTGCTCGCTCTTCTATGTGGCTAACGGACAAACCAAGGAAATCATCGCACAAGACTACACCCAAAACCTGCCCTCCAACTGGAGCCTCAACGAGAACAGCGCACCCGAGTTCTCGCAAGACGGCAAGCGCATCATCGTGGGCATTGCTCCCTACCGTGCCCCCAAGGACACCACTATCATAGAGGCTGAGACGGCACAGGTGGACATCTGGAACTACAAGGACTACCAGATCCAGCCCCAGCAGAAGAAGGAACTGAAGGAAGCCCTGAAGAAGACTTACCCTGCCGTGATCAATCTCAACAACATGGGCGAGATTGTTCCCCTTACTACGCAGATGTGGGACCGTGTGACACTCATGAACCAAGGCAACGCAGAATGGGCTTTGTCGCAAGACCGCACCCAGTATTACATCCCCTCTCAATGGGACGATGACCACAACACAGACATCGCCCTCGTCAACATGAACACCGGCGAGAGAAGAGCCGTAGCCACCAAGGTGAACACGATGGCCACAGCATCGCCCGACGGCAAGTATGTGATCTGGTACAACCTGAATGATTCCGCCTATCACTGTTATAGCATTGCCACCGGCAAGACCGTGAACCTGACCCGACAGGTAGGCGTGAACTTCTATAACGAGGAAGACGACCATCCCAACTTCCCCGACCCGTACGACCGGAAGCCACTCTGGACCAAGGGCGACAAGAGCGTGCTCATCAGCGACCGCTACGACATCTGGAAGTTCACCCCCGACGGCAATGGCTTCGAGAACCTTACCAACAGCTACGGCAGGAAGAACCATCTCCAGCTGCGCCACCAAGTGTATGACAACCATGCGCCCAAGTATGGCAAGGCATGGGAGAAGGAAGACGCCCTCGACGAGGACGGCACGCTCTATATGACCGCCTTCGACGAGCAAGACAAGAGAAACGGCTTCGCCACCGTGCACATCGACGACAAGGCTTCCTTCAAGGTGAACCTCCTGGACACTTTCTCGTATAATAACATATATAAGGTAAAGGACGCTCCCGTCATCGCCTACCAAAAGGGCAACTTCAGCAATCCCTATAACATGCACCTGAGCGACGCTGACTTCCAACACGAAGAGTGCGTGAGCGACATCAACCCACAACAGAAGGACTACTCCTGGGGACACGCCCAACTCGTACATTGGAAAGCCTTCGACGGCACTCCCCTCGACGGACTGCTCTATGTTCCCGAGAACATCGACCCCACGAAGAAATATCCCATGATGTGCTATTTCTACGAAAAGCGTTCGGAGACGCTCTACAACTACGTCGACCCGCGTCCCAGCCGTTCCACGGTGAACATCGCGTTCTATACGAGCCGTGGCTATGTGGTGTTCGTGCCAGACATCGTTTACAAGGTGGGGCATCCCGGCGAGAGTGCCTACAACTGCATCGTGTCGGGAGCCAAGGCAATGTGCCGGCAGTTCCTGTTCGTGGACAGCACCAAGATGGCGATACAGGGACAGAGCTGGGGAGGTTACCAGACAGCCTACCTCGTGACACGCACCAACCTCTTCTGTGCCGCCGGGGCAGGAGCACCCGTGAGCAACATGACTTCCGCCTACGGAGGCATCCGCTGGGGATCGGGCGTTTGCAGACAGATGCAATACGAGCATGGACAGAGCCGCATCGGCGCTACCCTCTGGGACAAGGGAGGCCTCGACCTCTACCTGGAGAACTCGCCACTCTTCAAGGCAGACAAGGTGAGCACCCCACTGCTCATCATGCACAACGACAAGGACGGAGCAGTGCCATGGTACCAGGGCATCGAATACTTCATGGCGCTCAGAAGACTGGGCAAGAAGGTATGGATGCTGGAGTACAACAACGAGGAGCACAACCTCGTGGAGCGACGCAACTGCAAGGACCTCAGCATCCGCCTGCAACAATTCTTCGACTTCTACATGAAGGGAGCCAAGGAGCCTGCCTGGATGAAATACGGTGTTCCTGCCACCAGGAAGGGACAGTACCTGGGAACGGAATAGGAAATGTCGCTCATAGAGCCTATAAGCTACACTTCCCTTCGTTAAAAATATTTATTAGTGTTCACTGAATAGTTTTATCTTTGTCCACATATTAGTAAAGAAATAAGATTATGACCAAAGATTTAAACAACATGGAGACAGACTTCAACCCTTCCATCGACTTATAAAAAAGAAATTGCACTGGCAAGAATACCTTTCTGTATTCCGCCAGTGCAATTTCCATCCACCAAATATTACAATCTCTCTTTATTTCTGATATTCCTCCGGAATCTCGGGCATTGCCCCGTTCTGGGTGCATACGTAGGCACTCACCTTCACGGCAAGCTCGTGGGCCTCCTGGATGCTCTTGCCCTTGAGGATGCTGGCGCAGAAAGTGCCCGTGAACGAGTCGCCAGCGCCCACGGTGTCGGCTACTTCCACCTTTGGAGTCTCTTGGAATGACTTCACATCGGGTGCGAAAACATAACTACCGTTCACACCGCAAGTCAACACGAGCATGTCAAGATGATATTTCTCAAGTATCAACTTGCACTTGTCCTCGATGTCCAGCCCGGGGAATCCGAAGAGACGGCTGATGGTCACCAGTTCCTCGTCATTGATTTTCAACACGTCACAACGGTTCAGGCTCTCCGTGATAATCTCCGGGGTGTAGAAGTTCTGGCGCAGATTGATGTCGAAGATCTTCAGGCAGTCCTCGGGCGTATGGTCGAGGAAGTCGTAGATGGCCTTGCGGCTCACCTCGCTGCGCTGAGCAAGGGAACCCCAGCAAACAGCCCCACAATTCACGGCAATCTCCTTGATGTCATCGGTGAAGGGGATGTTGTCCCATGCCACGCCCTGCTTGATGTCGTAAGTGGGCACACCCTCAGTGTCAAGGCTCACCTGTACGGTACCTGTAGGATAATTCACCACCGGCAACACATACTTCAGCTTCTTCTCATCAAGCAGTCGGAGTGCCTCATCTCCCAAGGCATCCTTGCCGATGGCACTCACCGCCACAGAGTGAAGTCCATGCTGCCCGGCATGATAGGCAAAGTTGGCGGGTGCACCGCCCAGTTGGGAACCAGCGGGGAGAACGTCGAAGAGAATCTCACCCAAACCTACGCAATATTTCTTGTCTAAGTTATTTGTACTCATAGCTATGTTTATTTTAAAAGTCAGTATTTACAATTTTCTGATATAGGTGAAAAGATAAACTACACCTACTGCCATCACTGCCACGGCCCCCATCTGTCCGAAGGCATCGCTAGCGAATCCCATAATCAAGGGGAACACCGTTCCGCCAAAGAGCCCCATAATCATGAGGCCGCTCACCTCGTTCTTCTTCTCGGGCAAGGCAAGCAGGGCCTGCGAGAACACCATGGAGAAGATGTTCGAGTTGCCGTAACCCACGAGGGCGATGGCAATGTAGAGCATCACCTTGCTCTCGCCGAAGAACATTCCCACCATGCTCAATGCCATCATCACCACGCTGATGATGAAGAAAGTGCGGGTCTTCATCATGCGGAGGAAAGCCGTGCCGGTGAAGCAGCCGATAGTGCGGAAGATGAAGTAGAGCGAAGTGGCGAAAGCAGCCTCGTTCAACGACCAGCCCAGTCGCTCCATCAGGAGTTTGGGAGCCGTGGTGTTGGTGCCCACGTCGATGCCCACATGGCACATGATGCCGATGAAGGAGAGCAGCACGATGGGTTTGCCGAGGAGTTTGAGACAATCCACGAAGCCCGAAGCCTTGCCCTGCGGCTTCTCCTCCTCTATCGGAGTGCCAGCCAAGAGAAGGGTTGCCGCTACACCTATTATCATATAGATGGGGAACAGCACGCGCCAGCCCAGTCCGAAGGCAGGAATACTTGCCATCGCTCCCCACATGGCGATGTATGGAGCCAGGAACGAGGCGATAGCCTTCACAAACTGTCCGAAAGTCAAAGTGGAGGCGAGGTTCTTGCCGGAGGTCACTGCCGACACCATCGGATTGAGCGAAGTCTGCATCAGTGCGTTTCCGATGCCCAGAAGAGAGAAGGACACGAGCATCACGCCGAAGGTCTCGCCGAAGATGGGGAGGAGGAGCGAGATGACGGTCACTATCAAAGAAAGAAGCACGGTCTTCTTTCTTCCTATCTTATTCATCAGCATGCCCGTGGGCACGGAGAAGATGAGGAACCAGAAGAACACGAGCGATGGGAACAGGTTGGCCGTCGCATCGTTGAGATTGAGGTCTTCCTTCACATAGTTGGAGGCGATGCCCACCAAATCCACGAATCCCATGGCGAAGAAGCAGAGCATCACCGGGATGAGAGTGAGTTTACTTGATTGTTTCATAATTGTTAGTCATTTTGTTTTGTTTCTTGATTTCGGTGGCAAAGGTAGTGAGAATGTGCTGAACCACGGTAAAATATTCGTTCATCACTTGCCACGCATGTTAAGATGTAACATTTTTGCCACCGAAAGAAACAAAAATATCAATGTTTCGCCCTAATCACCCTTCTCTACAAAAGCCTTCGAGTAATGATTAAAAAATAAGTTGGTACATTTCTCATGGGCGAAGCTACTATTCCTTGCCTGAGTGGTACGGCGGGGGCGCCGTACCTCCTATGATTGCCTTTTCTGGCAAGTATGGGTAACTGTAGGAGGTACAGCGCCCTCGCTGTACCAAGCCAAAGTAACAGCGCCCTCGCTGTACCAAATTATTTTTTTATCGTCACTTACACAAAAATATTCAAAACAAAGACGTTTCGGTTCACCCTTTTTCTATAATTTTTATGGTTCTTCCGTTAAATGCATAGATGGAATGAAAATATTTTAGGATTTATACAAAA
>CAVCCB010000065.1:0-10725 GCA_963600595.1 Subdoligranulum sp. APC924/74
CTCTTCTTGCCCTTCTCCATCACCTGGATGCCGAAGGCGGCATTGGCGAGCACGATGTTCTTCTGGGCTGGCAGAGCACGGTTCTCCAGCACGGCATCAAAGATTTCCTTCGCCTCCTGCTCGGTGGCACCACCCTTGATTTCCTCGGGCTTGGCAATCTCGAAACCCAAGTCCTGAGGCTTGAAAATCTTCTCGTAGTCGTTGGTGGTCACCTTGAAGTCGCCCGTCAGGGAAATCTCGTCATAGCCGTCGATGCTGTTCACGATGCCGTAGTCGATACCTATCTTCTGGTACACCTGGTTGTAGAGGCGCATCTGGTCGAGATTGGCGACACCGAGCAACTGGCACTTGGGCTGGCTGGGATTCACCAATGGGCCAAGAAGGTTGAACACCGTGGGGAACTGCAGCGCCTTGCGGATGGGACCGACGAACTTCATCGCCTTGGCGAAGAGCTGGGCATGGAGATAGACGATGCCCGCCTCGTTGATGCTGCGGTTGAGCTTGTCGAGGTCATCGGTGAACTGCACACCGTGGTTCTTGATGACATTGGAGGCACCGCTCACCGAAGTGGCGGCAAAGTTGCCATGCTTCGCCACCTTGTAGCCGGCACCGGCGATAACGAAGCAAGATGTGGTAGAAATATTGAAAGTGTTCTTGCGGTCGCCGCCCGTGCCCACCACGTCGATATAGCGGTCGCAGTCGAGGATGGCCGGCACACCCGTGGCGAGGATTCCGTCGCGGAAGCCGAGAAGTTCATCCACAGTCACGCCCCTCATTTGCAAGCCGGTGAGCAGAGCCGTAATCTGCTCCTCGGGGAATGCGCTCTGGGTGATTCCCACGATGATGTTCTTCGTTTCCTCACGAGAAAGTTCCTCGTGGTTGAGCATTCTGTTCAAGATGTCTTTCATTTCCATCATAAAAGTCTCCTATATTTTTAATTTATTTATTTCGATAACTTACTTGACGATAACAGAAAAAGACCTGTCGTAAGAACGGCAGGCCTTTTATTATATCTTTGGAACTATATCCACACGGCTTATCGACTCACGACTTTTTAGATCTTGAGGTACGCCACCACCATGCTGTAGACATAAATTCTTTCATATTATCGACTTTTAAATTGTTATTTTATTATCTGTTTGCAAAAGTACACTTTTTCTTTTAAACTGCAAACTTTTTGCCGATATTTTTGATGATTTAATCTAAAATTTATCATTTTACTAACCTCTTGGGATAAAAAGAACGCCTTATACCTTAATTATATATATAAGACAACAAAAAAAAAGTAGATGAAAATATAATAAAGTGACGCATCCTACGTTATTATAGTAGTAAAAGAAATATTTAACAAACAACAGACATATCTATGAAGCATTTGTTTACAACCGGCGAGGTGTTGAGACCATCCAAGCAGACTATCAACTTGATCAAGCAGATAGCCTACACCTATCGTGTTATCAAAATCAACGGAACAAATGAGGTATTCTGTCTTAACTAATATAACTTAAAGATGAAAACGTTAATATCACCATCATTGCTATCTGCCAACTTTATAGACTTGAAGAGCGACATCGATATGATCAACAGCAGTGAAGCAGATTGGCTACACATGGATATCATGGATGGAAACTTCGTACCTAACATCTCCTTCGGATTCCCCGTCCTCGAAGCAGTGGGCAAATATTGCACAAAACCGATGGACGTACATTTTATGACAGAACGGCCAGAGCGTTACATCGACCGGACAGCCAAGGCAGGCGCCATGATGATGAACGTACACTACGAGGCTTGTCTTCATCTCCACCGCACCATCCAGCAGATACACGATGCAGGCATGAAGGCTGGCGTCACCCTCAACCCCTCCACTCCCGTCAGTGTACTGGAAGACATTATCAATGACGTGGACATGGTCTTGCTGATGAGCGTAAACCCCGGATTCGGCGGTCAGAAATTCATCGAGAACACCATAAAGAAAGTGGGTAATCTCCGCAAACTCATCAAGGAAACGGGGGCGCACGCCCTCATCGAGGTAGACGGAGGCGTTCAGGCAGAGACTGCGCCACGCCTGGTGGAAGCCGGGGTGAACGTATTGGTCAGCGGCAGTTATGTGTTCAAGAGCTCAGACCCTCACGCCACCATCCATGGACTCAAGGAACTGAGACAGACAGAAGCCTAATCATCTATCTTCGTAAAGAGATCGTACTTCCTAACCATTCTTCTCAGGTTAAGGAGTGCGTATCTCATGCGTCCCAGACAGGTATTGATGTTCACATGAGTCAACTCCGCTATTTCCTTGAAAGAGAGTTGCTGGAAATAACGCATATACACTATCTCCCGCTGTAAATCCGGCAGCATATCCACCATCCTTCTCACATCTTCGAGAACTTGGCTTCTTACAAAACGGTCTTCTGTATTGCCCATGAGAACAGAATTCTCCCCAAGATTGGAAAGGTCATTGTTCTTCGTAGGTTCCACCACATTGGCAAGATGCCGGATGCGGTATCTGTCCATTATCACATTGTGGGCTATCCGCACGCACCAAGAATAAAATTTCCCATTAGCTACATACTGCCGACCTTGAAGCTTAGTGATGACCCTGACAAAGGTCTCCTGGAAGATGTCATTTGCCAAGTCCTCGTCGCGCACCACAAGCATGATGTAAGAAAAAAGTCTTACCTCATTGCGGGCGAGCAACAAGTTGAAAGCCTGATTGTCTCCTTCTACATAGGACAAGGCAAGCTCCTCATCGGTCATGTCAGTTAGATTTTTCATTCTATGATGCAAATGTGCAGACAAAGATACTACAATTATTCCTAACTGCCAAATATTTTAATCAAAAAAAGAGGTTGGTGCAAGGGAAGCAACCAACCTCAGAGTTATTATTTCGGAAAAGCCGAAATCAAAAATCTTTGGCAAAGATATGTTTTATTCCCATAACCTCCAAATATTTTCGGCATTATTTTCCGGCTTTAACATTGTGTGCGCTGACAATTCTGTCATTCGTCTTTGGGAGCAACCTTCTTGGGCGTTTTTGGCTTGACAGGAGCCTTTGTCGCCTTGGCTTTCTTTGCGGCAGCTTTCTCCACCTTTTCTATCTTTGCCTGGAGACGTACGATTTCCTTGTCCTTCATCTCTATCTCCTCATCCTGGTTCTTGATGGTAGTCAGAAGACTTTCCAACTGCTCATTGTCCACATCCTCCGGATAAAGGTC
Organism: Subdoligranulum sp. APC924/74; assembly: GCA_963600595.1. Lineage (GTDB taxonomy): Bacteria > Bacteroidota > Bacteroidia > Bacteroidales > Bacteroidaceae > Prevotella. The sequence goes on from CAVCCB010000065.1 coordinate 3,213, forward strand.
ATTCACCCTGTTGAGGAAATCGCCCAAGATATTCATATAGTTGGTGAAAGCATCAAAAGGACTGGCATAGATACCGCGGTCGATGCCCACATTGCTTGGCTTGGTGGTCATGAAGCGGAAATTGTTGCTTGCCTGCAGATAGTCCCAGTCCTGGTTGATGCGCGGATCATTGGCAATTCGTACACGGTCTGCCACACTATACAGCTTATTGAAAGCCTCGCGCTGCATGGGATTTCCCAACCATGAGCTGACATCACGCTCCTCGTCCACCCAACTCAAAGTGTCAGGCACATTCAATTCGCCCACAGACCTCATCTTCTTGCAGATTTCAGATGGCGTAGAGAAGGTGATGCCCTTCTCCTTGGCACAAGTGGGAAGAGCTTTGAAAAACTCGAGGATATTGCTTGACAAAGGCTGGGCGATACCCAGAGCCGACAGCTCCATGAACACATTGATGATTTGCTCCTCTTGCGGCAAAGCTGCGATCTCATTGATATAAGTATCTGCAAAAAGTGGATAACCATCCCAGCTGCTATTGTTGAAACGCAAGGATATGTCATCACTCAACTTGACATCACGGAGTAACAGTTTCAAGTTGGGAGCCAATGGGCAGTGGTATACATAATGAGGAGACTTCCAGCCCAAGACGTGCTTGGCACCCTCAGTCAGCATACCCTCGAATCCCATTTGGGAAGCCTGCAGACCAATGTCATCGCTATAGATGAGCGAAGAATTGCGCAGCACGGTAGGCTCCTTACCGAAGTACTCCTTTATCTTGGCAGCCTGACGCTTCACTTCCTTGGCAAAGCTCTCCTCATTGACAAGGGAAGCCAGTCCATGGGAGTAAGGCTCAGCCAAGAACTCCACGCAACCAGTGGCATTGAGTTCCTGCAATTTCTCCAACACCTGAGGAGCGTGCATCTCCAACTGCTCCATACCCACACCAGAGAGAGAGAATGCCACCTTGAAATACTTGTTGCTGTTGTTGATCATCTCCAACAAGGCGTTGAGAGCCGGCATATATGACTGCTCTGCGATGTAGTTGATGCTACGCTCATTCTCGTAGTCATCATAATAATAATGGTCAGTACCAATGTCGAAGAAGCGGTATCTCTTCAAATGGGTAATCTGATGTATCTCGAAATATAAACAAATTGTTTTCATAATCATTAATTATTGATTCTTAATTATTAATTGCCTAATTCCATCCCAAGGTCTTAAGGTAGAGATTTCTAATTCTGGCTCCCACCTTCTCCCAGGTAATCTGGTCAACCTCCTTCTTGCCTTCCACCGACAAGTACTCGAAGAGACTCTCATTGTGGCATATACCATAAATGGCATCAGCAAGGGCATGTATGTCCCAATAGTCTACCTTGATGCAGTTGGTCAGGATTTCACCGCAACCACTCTGCTTGGAAATGATTGTCGGCGTGCCACACTGCATGGCTTCCAAGGGCGAGATACCGAACGGCTCACTCACGGAAGGCATCACATAGACGTCAGAGTCCTTCAGGCACTCATACACCTGCTTGCCCCTCATGAAGCCGGGAAAATGGAAGCGGTCGGCTATGCCCCGCTCTGCAGCCAGGTAAATCATCTGGTCCATCATGTCACCCGAACCTGCCATACAGAAACGTACATTCCTAGTGCGATGGAGCACCATGTTGGCTGCCTCTACGAAATACTCAGGTCCCTTCTGCATGGTGAGTCTGCCCAAGAAGGTCACCACCTTCTCCTTGCCCTTATGGTCGGGGCGAGGGATGTCTTGCAACTCCTGCCGCAATGGATATACGGCATTGTGCATGGCGAAACACTTGCGGGGGTCTTGGTGATACTGGTTGATGACCGTCTGGCGTGTCAACTCCGACACACACATGATGCAGTCAGCATTGTCCATACCGTCCTTCTCTATGGCATACACGGTGGGGTTCACCTTTCCACGGCTTCGGTCAAAATCGGTGGCATGGACGTGGATACACAACGGCTTGCCACTCACTCGCTTGGCATGAATGCCTGCGGGGAAGGTCAACCAATCATGCGCATGAATGATGTCGAACTCTTCGGTACGGGCCACCACCCCGGCAATGATGCTATAATTATTGATTTCGTCATGGAGATTGGACGGATAACCGCCGGCAAAATCCATACAGCCAAGGTCATTGACGTTCATATAATTGAAGTCGGCATAGATGTGGTCTCGATAACCGAAATAGTCATCCGGATTCATGATATTCCCGATGCGCTGCTCCACATAGTCACGGTTTACATCACGCCATGCGATAGGCACGCAGTTCATACCTACAATCTTTGCCGCACTACGGTCCTCATCGCCAAAGGGCTTAGGCAGACACAATGTTATATCTACATCCCCAAGGGAGTGAAGTCCCTGCGAGATACCGAAGTTGGCTGTTGCCAATCCACCGAACACATGAGGAGGATACTCCCATCCAAACATTAAAACTTTCATATAGCTGTCCTCCTTATTAATATTGATACTTTTCGAGTAATTCGAGCGCACGCAAAATCTCAGCGACATTCATCGCAAAGGAAGTGGCGCCACGGCCAGAGAACGGTGGATTGCCGTCAAACAACTCACTGATGGTGCCAAGGCAATGGTAAGACATCTCGTCTTCATATCCCACCATCTGGCGCTCTATGAAGCTGAGGCGGGTACGACGATAGAGTTTCAAACTTGCCTCCATATAGAAGCCGCCAAGCCAAGGCCACGCAGTGCCCTGATGGTAAGCGTAGTCACGCTGGCTCTGCGGACCCACATAGATAGGATTGTAGCCTCCGCTCTTGGGAGAGAGCGAACGCAATCCCTTCGGTGTCAGGAGCTCACGGGTACAAATGTCGAGAACCTTCTTCTTTTGGTCTTGTGAAAGAGGGGAATAGTCGAAAGCAACAGGGAATATCATGTTGGGACGAACACTCCAGTCTATCATGTTGCCATCCACATAATCATAAAGGTAGCCATACTCGTTGAGGAAGGTGTCGAGGAAAGACTGCTTGGTCTTCTCTGCCACCTCCAGCAGATGCTTCTGCAGGTCGGGCTTTCCGTCCAGTTCAGCCAAAGCCGCACCGAAGCACAGAGCATTGTACCACAAGGCATTGAACTCTACAATATAGCCGCTGCGAGGCACCACCGGATGACCGTTGGACGTGGAGTTCATCCAAGTCACCGCCTTGTCCTTACCATTGGTATAGAGAAGCCCGTTGGAATGCAATTCAAGATTGGGATGATGATTACCCTCGATAAACTGGATGATGTTTCTGATAAACCTACCGTATTTCTCCAAGCACATCTCCTTGCTTGTCTCCTTGGCATACTGCTGCAATGCCCATATTGCCCAAAGAGGCACATCAGGCTGTTCAATCTCGGCAATATGCACCGTGATGGGTTTCCCTTCCATGAACTCATAATACCCCTTCATGGCCGTCTTCATCACCAGTTCGAAATAGTCATCCTCCTCAATGGACAAGGTAAGTCCCGGCAGGGCTATGAACGTATCACGGGCGCGACACTTGAACCAGGGGTAGCCGGCAATGATGTAGCGGTCATCGTTCTTCTCGCGGCGATGGAACTGGTGGGCAGCATTGATCAGACAATGGAAGAAATTGTCACGGGGAGACCGCTCGGCCACCTCCTTTTCGAACAACTCCTTCAGACCGCCCGTATCTATCTCCGAAGTAGAAGCAGCGAACACAATGCTCTCACCGTTCTTGATGGTTGCCTCAAAGTAACCGGGCACGTAAAGGTCTTCGTTGGAGGCATAACCTCTCTCCTGCTCCTTGGGGTACTCCACTCCACGATACCAGTCGGGACGGAAGACAAACTCATTCTTCTTGGAGAATTGCATGTAGAGGTCAGGATAGCCCGCATACATACAAGTCTTGATGCCATTGTCCACACCAAAGTACTCACGGGAAGCCGTGGAATTTTCATGTGTGAACTGACGGACACTGCGAAATGCCAGGAATGGACGGAACCGTAGTGTGGTAGCGGAATGACTGTCCACCAACGTATAGCGAATCAGAATCCGATCCTCATAATGCTGGAAGACAACTTCTTTTTTCAGGATAACGCCTCCCACACGATACAGGGTAGTGGGAACCTTATCACAATCAAACTCACGAATGTACTTGTGACCCATAGGACTATAGTTGTTGCCCTGGTACTTATGAAGTCCAAGGTTAAACTCAGCACCATGCTGAACGACTGTGACATCCAACGAACTCAGCAGCACATGGTTGTCATCGTCCATGTCTGGGACGGGAACAACCAGCAAACCGTGATACTTGCGGGTATTGCAATCCACAATCGTAGAGCACGAATATGCACCCGAGCGGTTGGTACGCAACAGCTCTTTCGGCAACGACTCTTGTAAGTTAGTCATTAGGGCCTTTTCGAATCTTAGATAACTCATAGATCTGTATTAAGGTTTTTAATTTTGTTGACTATTTATGCTTTCAAAGTTAAGAATAAAATATGACATACCCAAGCTTTTTCCATTACATTTTTCAAAAAAGTGCATTTTCCATGTTTTAGAACACTTTTTTCGTCAAATAATTTAAATATTCTGAGTTTTTTTCGTACCTTTGCAACGTTTACGGTAAAAAGTACGATAGGATAAATGACTGGGAAAGACAATATCAACAAGGAGAAGATTGCACAACAGATTTCGAAGTTGTGGAACAATTTGGAAGAAGAACAGTTCAACACACTGCTCAAGAACCTCAATATTCGCAAATACAAGAAGAACGAAATTATCTATAAGAACAGCGAGAAGACCGGATACCTTTGGATGCTCGTCCACGGAAAGATCAAGGTTTGCAAAGATGGCATCAGCGGCAGAAACCAAATCATCCGCGCTATCAAGCCTATGGAGTTCTTTGGCTTCAGGGCTTACTTTGCCGAAGAAAACTACAAGACTTTCGCCATGGCGATAGAGACCTGCACCGTTGCCTGTCTCCCGATGGAAACATTCATGCAACTGCTGAAAACAAACTACAACATCGGCATCTTCTTCATCAAATATCTCAGCGTCACCATCGGAGAATCAGACGAAAGAACCGTAAACCTCACCCAGAAACATATCCGTGCCCGACTCGCAGAAGCCCTCCTCTACCTCAAAGATTCATATGGGTTGGAGGAAGACGGCTACACACTCAGCATCTATCTAAGCCGGGAAGAACTCGCCAACCTGTCAAACATGACGACCAGCAATGCCATCCGCACCCTCTCCTCCTTTGCCAGCGAAGGTCTGATAGCCATCGACGGAAGGAAAATCAAGCTCATCAAGAGCGATGAGCTCAACAAGATATCCATACAGGGGTAAAACTCTTCATCATTCCGGTATCAGGAAGTTAATGACTTCCTGCACCACAGTTATCTTATAAGTTCCCTTTGGAGTATGCATCAGTCTACCGTCAATCCCAATGAGGGCATGGGAGGCCTCGTTCACCTCCACCTCTCTCGTACGATAAGGATGAACACTCCGGTGATTGAGGAACTTGCCTTTCACAAAGAGATAAATTCCTTCAAACAACTGTGCGATTTGCGGATGATAGACCACCGAAACGTCGAGCAATCCATTGTAAGGCACGGCGTTGGGAGTTTGTCCATAGCCTGAGGCATTACCGACACAAAGAGTCATTACCCTCCGCCGTATGACTTCCTCATTGATTTTGATTTCCATCTTGTAATCCAACCGCTGGAATATCATCAGGATAAAGGACGAAATGAAAGAAAGTGTACGGGACCCGAAAAAATGGCGGGTCTGCCGGCGCAGGTTCATAATGGCAGCTATCAGCCCTATATTGATGCAGTTAAGGAAATAGCGTATACATTTCTCATCCTTCCTGTTGTGATAGCGAATGCACCCAAGGTCTATCTTTCTGAGACGACGCAACTTCAACGAGCGCACAGTTTGCTCATAATCATTGTCACTAAATCCCCAAAACTTGGCAAAGTCGTTCATCAGCCCATTAGGGATAACCCCCAGGGCAATTTGGTCACGAGTCTCCTTTTCAACCTGCATCAGACAGTTGACGGCATCGTTGAGCGCAGAGTCGCCACCAACGATGACGATGGTCTTGTAACCGTTGTTGATAAACATCTTGACAAGACGTTCCACGCTCTTTTGGTTCTCACTCTGCACAAAGTCATAGTCGACATTGTTCTGCTTCAATGCCTTTTCTATCTTTGCCCATCTCTTGTTGCTACCCCATCCTCCTCGCGGACAGTAGAGCAATCCCCATTTATTCTCGTTTGCCATTTTTCTATAAACTATTAACCATTTCCAAAATTTGTTCCACTTTCTGCTCCATCGGTTGCATGGCATCTATCCAATGTATGGTGAATCCCCTGCGTTCCATTCCCCTGAACCATGTCATCTGGCGCTTGGCAAACTGGTGAATGGCTATCTCCAGTCTCTTGAACATTTCCTCATAGGTGGTCTTCCCCGTCACATATTCCGTGACAAACCTGTATTCCAACCCATAATAAATCAAGTCCTCAGCAGGTATTCCCTTTTCCAGCAATCCCTTGATCTCATCCACCATACCATCCTCAAGTCTTTGCTTCAAGCGTCGGGTTATCTTTTCCCGTCGCGCTTCCCGGTCTATATTCACGCCAAAGACGATGGAGTCAACGGCAGGCAGTTCCCTCTCAGGCATGGGATGCTCCAGATTATAGGTCTCAATCTCTATAGCGCGGATAGCTCGCTGTGCAGTGTCCACATCTGTGTGATTGTGCATTTTTGATCCCGTTCTTTCCTTCAAGTCCTTGAGCATCACAGTCAGCTCTTCCAGCGAACTGCCGGCAAGCTGGTACCTGAGCTTGGGATTCTGGGGCACGGGCGACAGATGATAACCTTTCAGTACTGACTCGATGTAGAGTCCCGTCCCCCCACAGAGGATGGGCATGACTCCACGTCCCGTGATGTCGGTGTACGCATCATAGAAGTCCTGCTGATACTGGAACAGGTTGTACTTGGTGCCGGCGTCGCAAATGTCAATCAGGTGGTAGGGAACCGTCTCGCCCCCTATCGTATAGTCCGCCAAGTCCTTGCCCGTCCCTATGTCCATTCCCCGGTACACCTGTCTGCTGTCCGCACTGATAATCTCAGCATGGAGGCGGGAGGCAAGGGCAACTGCAAGGCTCGTCTTCCCGCTCGCCGTAGGTCCCAAGATAGTTATCATCGAATGTTTCATGCCAAAAAGTCACAAGTTCTTCTTTTACCAAAAAGGGTGTGTCATTAAACATGACACACCCTATATTGTGTTCTACTTTACGTATCGAACAGTATTACTTCAACTCAGCGAGGTACTTGATTGTACGAACCATCTGAGAAGTGTAAGAGTTCTCATTGTCGTACCAAGAAACTACCTGTACCTGGTATGTGTCATCGTCGATCTTGCTAACCATTGTCTGAGTAGCGTCGAAGAGTGAACCATACTTCATACCGATGATATCAGAAGAAACGATCTGATCCTCGTTGTAACCGAAGCT
>CAVCCB010000066.1:0-10661 GCA_963600595.1 Subdoligranulum sp. APC924/74
TGTCTCTCCTCATTCTCGACGATGCCACCAAGGCTCCCGAGATGTTCCAGAAGAGCGCCAACGTATATGTTCGCATGGCAGAGGAGGAAGTCCTCGGTCATTCAGCCTACATCCAGAACTTCAAGGCAGAAGACCTGGAAAGCTTCAAGGCGTAAACTCATAGGCAACCATATAGCAAGAAGTCCGTGGGCGCTCACCTGCCCACGGACTTCTTTTATTTATTACTGAAAGTAACGACCAACTATGGCATTATCCAACATAGAAAGACATTACAACAAGCACCCCGAAGACTTGCGGCTGCTGCGCCGCCACGGCATCGTGGAGTTCGAGACCACCATGCACCACCTGCACCGCTTCCTCCATCCCGGCTTCCGCCTGCTCGACATCGGGGCGGGCACGGGACGATACACCTCGGCACTCATGAAGGAGGGCTATGATGTGAAAGCGGTAGAACTGGTGAAACGCAACATCGACGTATTCCTGAAGCGCGAGCCTACCGCCGACGTGGTGCAGGGCGACGCAAGGAATATGCCCTTCCTGCCCTCCGCCTCGGCAGACATCACGCTCCTCCTCGGCCCCCTCTACCACCTCATCGGTGACGAAGAGAAGCTGAAGGCACTCGCCGAGGCGAAGAGAGTGACGAAGCCCGGCGGACTCATCTTTGTCGCCTACCTGATGAACGAGTACAGCATCCTCTCCTACTGCTTCGACGAAGACCGCATCGGCGGGCTGATGGAGCGGGGAGCCGTGGACGAGGATTTCCATATACAGGCATCCCAAGACGAACTGTACGACTATGTGCGGTTGGAAGACATCGACCGTTTGGACCGCGAGGCAGGCCTGGAGCGCGTCACCATCTTCTCACCCGACGGTCCTGCCGACTACATGCGCACGCGCCTCAACCGGATGAGCGACGAGACATTCGCACGCTTCCTCGACTACCAGAAGCACGTCTCCGAGCGTCCCGACCTCATGGGAGCGGGCAGCCATGTGGTCGACGTGGTGAAAGTAGATATAAGTCCTACTTGATGAACTCAATCTTCCCCTCGTCCCTTGGCTTCGCCTCGGGAGTTTCGTCGGGATAACCCACGGCGAGGATGTAGCAGATTTCATAGCCATCGGGAAGGTTGAGTTGGGCGAGATAAGGCTTGCACGCCTCGCTGCCCTGGAGGAAGCGGACGGGACCGCCCAGGCAACAAGTGCCCAGCCCCAAAGACTTGGCGGCGAGCATCATGTTCTCGCCCAACAAGCCAGCATCAAGCTGTCCCCCATCCTTTGGGGTTGCCACCACAATGATGTTGGGGGCGTTGCGGTACATGTTCTTAAAGTTAGGGTCGCGCTTCACCTGCTCGGGATTCTCCTTCCTGAAGATTTCGGTGGTTCCCTTGATGAAGTCCTGGCTCTCCACCACTCGTACAGCCCAAGGCTGCTGGTTCATGCCGCTGGGGGCATTGATGCCACACTTGGCGATGAGCGCCAGCTTCTCGTGTTCCACCTGCTTGTCCTGGTATTTGCGTATGGAGCGACGGGACATAATGGTCTCTATCACCTCATTGCCCTTTTGACAGCAAGACAGGGCTTGCCCCTTCTGTTGGCAACAGTTCTGCGCCCAGCTCAGCGACGGCAGCAGCAGCATGCCGCATATCGCCCAAGTTTTCATGTTCATCATAATCAAATTCTCCTGTCTGTTAGTTCTTTTTTAATGACATTCAGTCCACCCTATGCATGGTGCTCGGGTACCACGGCGAAATATACGAGGTCGTGGTCGGTGAGGTTCTCCATGTAGTGGGCATGGTTCATAGGGCAGTAATGCACCTGTCCTGTGCGCACCTCCTCCACGGTGTCATCGTAATGGAACGTTGCCGTGCCGCTCACCACATAGATAATCTCACAGTTGCCCTCGTGGGTATGAAGGCCAGTGGAAGCACCGGGACGCAGGGTGGAATACATGATCTTCACCTTGTCATCTGCATAGTTGCGGGTGTCAAGTTTGCCTTGACCGCCCTTGAAGCCCTCCAGGTGGGCCTCTTCGATTTTCTCAAAGTCTATTACCATATTTCTTTCTGTATAATTGTTTTTAAAGTCAATGCGAAAGGAAATTCTATCCGGCGCACCTCAGCAAGAGTTTAGTCATACAGATAGAACATACGCTCCATCATGTGCCATTTCTGGTCGCTGGTGGCACCCTTTCCGCATTTCTGGAACTTGCCTACCACTTCCTCCCATTCTGCCTGTCGGGGAAGTGTGGCAAGCTCTGCCATCGCCTTGTCCCAGTCGAAGTCCTCGGGAGCATCCACCACCATCACCAGCCGGTTGCCCGAGATGTAAATCTCCATCTCCAGGATGCCCACTTGGCGGATGCCGTCGCGTATCTCCTTCCACTGCACCCCTTCCGAGTGCAACCTGCGATACTCCCTGACAGCCTCTTCGTCCGACTCCAGCTCCAGCCACTGCACATAGCGCTTGGTGGCTGTGGGGAATTTCTTTTGCTTATATCCTTCCATCATTAATATATTAATTATTGACCGTTGAAATCCAGTTCGAAGATAAATGAACTTTGCCTTTATCTTTCCGTGTGCAAAAATACTGATTTTTCCTCTAACAAGTGCAAGAATTGGCAGTAAAGTTTAAAAAAATTATATTTTGCTGACAGGTTTGTCACTTTCCCTGCCACTGGCATGTAAGTTGCAAATAGGGAGAGTGAAAGCCGAAGCCTAAGGGCGGAGGCGAAAGACAAACAATTAATTAACAAACAGAAATCCCGACGGAGCCGCAGGGCGAAGAGAGGATGAGAAAAATAAAATTAGGAGGTTTGATTATGTTGTTAGCACGTAGAAACAGCAATTCTGATTGGTTGAGTAATTTCTTTGATGACGAGTTCTTCAACACAAGTTTGATGCCACGCATGAACGCCACTGCACCGGCCATTAATGTGAAGGAGACTGAGAAGGACTACAAGATGGAAGTGGCAGCCCCAGGCTTGAAGAAAGAGTGGGTTCGCGTCAACATCGACAATGACGGCAACCTTAACATCGCCATCGAGAACAAGATGGAACACAAGGACGAGGACAAGCATGAGCACTATCTGCGCCGCGAGTTCTCCTACAGCAACTACCAGCAGACTTATTCTCTGCCAGAGGATGCTGACCGCGAGAAGATTGCCGCAAAGGTGGAGAACGGTGTACTTGAGGTGGAGATTCCAAAGCTCACACCCAAGGAGGCAGCAAAGACCACCAAGAACATCGAGGTAAAATAATATTCTCTCTTATGGAGGCGCAAGCGGCGCCTTTATCCATAGACACTCATTTGGATAGTTAGGTTGATTTTCAGTGAAGGCAGGTTCCAAGCGTTTTTGGGACCTGCCTTTTTCGTGTCCATTGTCCATGGGGTCATCAGACACTCTATCTTCATCACTCAGCTATACCATAGGTGATCTTCTTCTCGTCCCACTTGTCCTTGGGCTGCAAGGGCTCGTCGGGATAACCGATGATGATGCCGTTGAAGGGGATCAGGTTGGCGGGGAGCTTCAGTGTCCGGGAGATGCCCTGCACCTTCTTCTGAATGGGATAGACGGTAGTCCAGCAAGCTCCCAATCCCATGGCGTGGGCGGCAAGGAGGATGTTTTCCGATGCGGCGGAGAGGTCTTGCACCCAGAGTTCCCTCCCCTGCCCTTCCGTCATGCGCGTGGTGTCGGCGCAGACGAAGATGAAGAGCGGGGTCTTCCTGATGTCCTCAGCATGGTACTTGTTGGAGGCTGCATATTTTTCGATGTCCTTCTTCTCCTTCAGTACTACGAAGTGCCAGGGCTGCATGTCACCCGACGTGGGCGCTGCCATTCCGGCACGGAGCAAAGTCTCTATCTTGTCATCCTCCACGGGCTGCTGCTTGAACTTGCGAACACTCGTGCGGGTCATGATGTTCTGCAATGCCAGTTCGGTCTGTGCGTTTGCCGAAGCGAAGCTTGCGGCTGCCATAGCAGCCACAAGCATAGTTTTGAGTTTACTCATACACTTGTAAAAACACATTATAATTATTGTTTAAGAATTGTCACTGCCTTGAGCAAGTCACTGGTGGCAAAGGTCATGAAGGCGGTTGCCACACCGGTGGTTGCATCGATCTTGTAGATGGTAGGCGTTACTGAAGTATCTGCAGCCTTGCTACCACCCCAACCTGAGCTTGAGCCATTGCCTGAACTTGAACCGCCGCTCATACTGGTAGGAGCTGCCACTGGCAAATAGTAAGCGCCTGCATAGCCGTCACCCCATCCGAAGGACACAGTAGAGGCATCGGGCAAGCCCGTCACCCATGTCAGGGTCTGTGCGTCCATGTCCACCACTGCCATCTTGCCGGAGGCATCCATGTTGCCATACTTCGTCTTGTCGGTATAGAACTCCAGGAGGAACTTGCTGCCGCTGATGTGGAACGCCTTGCGGAAACGGTAGCCGTCGGCCTTGCTGAGGATGTCGAACTTATAGCTCTTGTCAAACTCTGTCTCGCCCTTCTTGATGCGCAGGGCACCCACCTTGCTGTCGGTGGCACTGGAGCCGGAGAACACATATACGTTGCCGTTGTCATCCAGTCCGCTCTGGGTGTAACGCACGGAACGCATGGCTCCTACGGATGTTCCGATGCGGTCGTCATAGAGCATCTTCTGGATGTTGAGACTGTAGTCGCAGATGGCGACTGCGGCGGAGTCGCGGTTGCTGTAGTTCAGCACCATTGCCACCTTGTTGTCACCCAAGTCCACAATGTTGGAGATGTTGGGGTTTACCTCGTCGATGGCGTACTGGGTCAAGCCCACGGCGATGTTGTTGCCTGCGCCCGTCTTGTCAATGACCATGGCGTAGGGCTTGCTGATCTGCGCGGCATAGGAATAGGTGCCGAAGGTACCTGTGTTGCCGAAGGCTTCCACCAATACGGGGTCGGCTGTCTCCACCAGTTTGCCATTCTCCACCTTGTAACTGCGCAGACCCGCCTTCTTGCTCCCGAGGCCCTGCTCCGAAGCTCCGCGGGCGTAGATGTAGCCCGTAAAGATGCCGCTGTTCTTGTTGTAGGTAACCTGCGTAAAACTGTCGTAGCTCCTCACCGCGTCGGATGCGCCATACACGCTCTGCCCGGTCTTGGCAGTGGAGAGGTCGCTGTACACCTTCATGTACACACCGCCCGTAAGGTCACTCGCGGGGTCACCGGATGTCACCACGAAACTTACTTCCTTGGGGTCGACGGTTGTAGAACCGCCACCATTGTTGTCGTTGTCATCACTTGAGCATGAAGTGAAGGTCATGCAAGCCGTAAGCGCCATGAGCGCAGCTGAATAGAAAAACTTTTTCATTTTGTTCTGTTCTTTATGGTTATTTGCAAATTGTTTTAATTGAGTTTCCCGATAGTTCTTATTTCCGTCACTCCCTTGACGGTGATGCCCTTGGTGGCCACGCCCGTATTGGGATTCACAAGATAGATGCTGGCATCCTGCCCGAACTGGGTGATGGGCAGATAGATGGTGCCGTCGGCATACATCGGCACACCGCCAGTCTCCGAGCCGGAAGTGATGAGATTCTTCGTGGGGATGCCGCTGAGCCAAGTGAAGCTCCGGGCATCCATATCGACGAGGGCAAACTGATGACCGGCGGTCATGGTGTTGATGGTCTTCTCGTTGTAGATTTCAAGCAGGAACTTGCTGCCTGTCATGTGCCATACACGGCGGAACTTGTATCCGTCGGCAGGGGTCTGTAGGTCGAAGTAATAGTCCTTGTCAAACTCCGCCGCTCCCTTCTTGATGCGCAAGGCTCCTGCCTTGAGGGTCGTCGCCTCGTTGAAGGCGTTGGAGAAGACGTACACCGTGCCGTCATCCGCCTGATGCACCTCGCGCAACACCTGCGAGCGATACTGGCCTGCGGCATAGCTGATACGATTGTCGCGATACACTTGCAGCACATTCAGGTCCTTGTCCATCTTTGCCACCCAGCAACTGTCGGGGTATTTCACCTCACCCACGCTGGAACCGTCGCCCGCACCCGTCTGGTGGAAAGCCGACTGCACCATGGCGGTGAGGAAAGTGCCGTCGCCGTTGTCGATGATGCTGGAGAAGGTGATCTGCTGGCCGTTGCCCGTGATGTTTTCCGTCCAGATGGTCTTGGTATGGTCGAGTTTCACACCATCAGCGGTCACATTCCAAAAACCGAAGGTGGCTCCGTCGTTGCGACTGCCGTCGGCAGACACCTGGCCGCCTACGCTCGTCACCAACTGTCCGTTGAAGAATCCATAGTTGGAAAAACGGGTGTCGATGCGGAACTCACCGAGTTTGGTGAACTGTGCCGCATCGGATGTCCAGCGCAGTCCGTAGCCCAGACCGGCAAACTGCTGCTGATAGACCATACCGATGGCATCGTGACCGCTGAACACCCAGGTGTATTCCGTCTGCGGCAGCTCCATGATATTGTTCTTGATGTCGAGATTGCCGGCAGTCAGGCTGTTGGCCTGCATGATATACTCCGTGCCGTTGTCGGTCTTCACGGCGAGGAAGTAGGAACCCTTGCCGTTCTTCACTCCACTGTCTGAATCGCCGTCAGAATCACCTTTCTGCGAAGAGTCATCTGTGGCAGAATCACTGCTGCTGCTACAGCCCGTAAGCCCCAGTGTTGCTGCGAAAAGGCATAAGAACACCCCTGTCGCTGCCTTTCGGGGCAGTGATAAACAAGTCTTTTTCATTCTTAAAATGTGTATGTTATTGATTAATTATAATGTATTTCTCTCATTGCTTGTAGAACGCATAGCGGAACTTCACACTGAAATTCCTGCCAGGCTTTTGCAGACTGTAGTTGTCGTACAGCAAGGCATCGGTGAAGTTGTTGGCTTCCACCGAGATATTGTATCGTCCTCCCAGGATGGCATACGTCATGTTGGCATCGTGGCTCAACTGATTGGGCACATACAGTTTCGCCCCCTCGCTCGCCCACGACCGGAAGAACTTGTGTACGTATCTCATGTTCCATCCGACGGTAAGCCTGTTCGCCCTGCCCAGCACATGCTTGAAAGTATAGCTTGCGTCGGCTCCGCCGAAAGCATACGGCAGATTGGGCACACGGTCGTTGTAAGTCACCGACTCTGCACCGATGGAGTTCAGGCGTTCCCTGTTGCGGGTGTTCTGTACGGAATAGTTGCCGCCGATGCTTGCCACGTCCTTATAATAATAATGTGCACCGAGGTCGAGGCCCAGTCCCAGTATCTTGCCGTGGTTGGTGCTCACCGCCACCCCTTTCTGTCCGATGGTGCGGATGATATAGTCCTGTACGTTGCGGTAGTTGATCCCTGCATCCAGGCTCAATGTATGGACGTCGCTGAAGGTATGCTGATAACCCAGGTTCAGGTTCACGTTGTCACTCTTCTCGGGACGAAGGGTGGCGTTGCCGTCCTCATAGTCGCCGTCGCCGAAGAGTTCGCGGTCGGTGGGCAGGCGATAGGTGCGCTCATAAGAGAACTTCACTTGCAGGTCTTTGTCCAGCAGGAAATAAGTGCCTGCCGTTCCCCAGCCCAGGGCATCGGTGCTGCGCTTCTGTTCCTCATAGTCGGCACGGCCGGAGGCGGCGACATTCACGGGGCCCTGCACCTGCGAGTCATAATACTTCAGGAAAGCCACGAGGTTCCAGCGGTCGTTGGGCAGGAACTTGTACGACAATCCCAGAACGCTCTTCCTGTTGATGCGGCGCATAAAGGTGGATGCCGTCTGCTGCACGCTGTTGGCTGCACTGTTGGTGGTGCGGCGTCGATAGTGCGTGTAGGTGTCGTTGAGCGTAAAGAAGTGCCTGTCACCAATATGATAGGTCAGGTTGGCCACCCCAGCAAAGGTATAGCCCTGGAACTCAGCAAGCGTAGGCACTCCCTCGCCCTGATAGGCGTTCACCTTATACTCGCCCGTCCAACTGTAGGTGCGGCTGAGCGTGTCCACATTATTGGTCTTCACCATGTCGTATCTGGCCGACAACCGGAAGTTCAAACCTGGGACACCAAGGTTGCGCTTCTCATAAAGGATCGAGGGAGCCCATCCCTGCGCCGTGCGGTATTTGCCGCCAAACACGATTTTCATCAGGTTGGCGTTCTGTACCTGTGCATATTCATGGCTGTAGTTCAGCCCCAAGATGAGCTTGTCTGCCCATTTCTTGTCCACCACACCTATCTGGAAGATGACCGCCTCGTTATGGTAGCGGTCGTGGAAACGGCGGAACCATCCCTCGTCCTCGCTCACGGCATTGGTCTGCAGGTCGGTCCACTGCGTCTTCACCTTGTAGTCGTTGTCGCTGTAGTTCTGGTAGGCATTCAGTCGCAGGGTAAGTCCCTGCTTGCCCGTCCATCCCAGCGAGAGGTTGCTGCGGTGGGTATTGAAGGAGCCATAGCTGTAGCTGGCGTCCACATAGGTATGGGGCGAGTGGTCGGTCACGATGTTGATGGCACCGCCGAGGGCATCGCCGCCGAAATCGACGGGCACCACGCCCTTATACACCTCGATGCGGTTGGCAAAACTCGCAGGAATGTTGTTGATGCCAAAGCTGGACGAAGCACCGTCCATCGGCACACCGTCTATGAAGAGTTTCACATGCTTGCCCGTGAAACCGTTGAGGTTGATGCTCACGCCGGAGCCCAGTCCGCCGTCTTCGCGCACCTTCACGCCCGACACACGGTCAAGGACGTGTGCCAGGTCGAGGTTGGTGTTGCGCAAGCGCCGGGTGTCCACCGCCATCACATTGAACGCCGATGAGTTGACACGCTTCACTTGGTTGCCACGAACCACCACTTCGCCCAGTTGCTGGGTCTTCCTAAACTTGTCACCATGACCATGTGACCTCTTGAATTCATTTTCGATGGAGTCTGTGCTATGCTGCGCCATTGCCAACGATGAAATCGTCAGCATGTATAGCGTCCCCAAACCCCTACGCACGTAGTTGCTTCTTATCATATCAGAGTTATTGCCGTTTGATGGGTAATAATTGTGGTACCATAAGGAGTATTGTACGTCGGGCCTAGCACATTCTTGGGGAATACAAAAATACAAGAAGGCTTCTACACCTTATTGTATATTATAAACCTTGGGAATGATATGGGCAATGACTGTTTCTCGCTTATCCGTTGCCTTTATATTCCATACAACGCAGACCAAGGGATTGTACAACACCTCGGTCGATATTGCGGGTGCAAAGGTAATGCTTTTCTGCGGAACCCGCAATACCTAAAAATAATGATTTTTCATTAGAGCAGGAGCACCTCGATGCCGTTATATGCCTGGGTTATCGTTGAGATTCCTGCCCCTTCTGCTTGAACAAGAACCTCGCCAAACCATAGACGTAGCGACGGAAGCCGGGCTGGTAGGCCAACACCCTGTCGAACCATCCCAGGTGCTTGCCGACCATCTTCACCACCATGCCTACATAGACCATGGCGAAGAGGGTGCCGATGCCCACGATGTACCACTGCCAGGCACCGAAGAAGACGAAACTGAAGATGACTGCCAGGATCACCAGACTGCAGTCCACACATATCTTGATTTTGGAGAACTCCACGCCCGTTACCTGGCTCACCGCCACGGGGAATCCCTCGCCCGGCATGGTGACGGAACCACAGCGTACCTCCAAGGCAATGCCCAAGCCAAGGATGGTGCAGCCCAACACCTGAGAGACAATTTTCTCCCACAACGCCACGGGCGCCAGCCAAGTGGTGAGCATCATGTTCACGTCGATGAGCGAACCGAAGACGAAGCCCACCAGGAGCTGGAAGAGCTGTACCGGCTCGAAGCGCTTGCGCAGCACAAGAATCTGTCCCAAGACCAGGACTCCGTTCATGATGTAAGTATACTGACCGATGGTTAACTTGGGAACGTCCAAGCCCTGCTTGCCTGCCGTCTCAAACACATACGGCAACGTGGAAATCACACTCGACCCCAACATACTCCTTACGCAAACTGCCACACCAAGGGTCATCACACACAACGAGACGAGCAGCAAGACGTGCTGCCACAAAAACGAAATAATCTGTTCTTTTCTTGTCATAAATACATCTTTTTATCCTATGGATTAAGGCGACTTGTCTTAGGAAGAATGAAAGGCATCCCCTTAATCCGAGTGCAAAAGTACAAAAAAAAGAGCAAATATGCAAATTTATAACAAGGAAAAAGGCGATTGCCCTCCTTCTGTAAAGGAAAACAATCGCCCTCGTTATCGAGCAGGAAGAGATTCTTCACTCTTCCCTCTTCACTCTTCACTTTATTTACTTCCAGGGATTCTCCGTGGGATAAGGCAGGCTTGCCGGCTGGTTGTAGGCAATATCCTTGATGCCAAGATACTTGAACACCTCGAAGAGGGTCTTGCCCACATGAGAGAATGCCACGGCTCCATGGTGAGGATAGCCCTTCTGGATCAATACGTGACGGTAGAAGCGGCCCATCTCGTTGATGGCGAAGATACCGATGCCACCGAAGGAACGTGTGGGAACATCGAGCACCTCTCCCTCAGCGATGTAGCTGCGGAGGTTACCCTCTGAGTCACACTGCAGGCGATAGAAGGTGATGTCTGAGGCTGCAATGTCGCCCTCCAGGGTACCACGGGTGAAGTCGGGCTTGCCACCGTTCTCCAAGAGGCGGTTCTGGATGAGCTGGTACTTGATCTTGCGGCTGG
>CAVCCB010000067.1:0-10592 GCA_963600595.1 Subdoligranulum sp. APC924/74
AGTCATGCAGAAGGAGATTAGGAGATACCCGATAGGCATCCAGACGTTCCAGAAACCCCGTATTGTTGACAGGCATAAAAAAACGGCAGTGTGTGAAGCACCGCCGATTTTTTATGAGCTTGATTAATGCATGTCAGCTTATAGTTATACCAGTGGCATTTCACCACCTACGGAATCATTGTATTCCTCAACACTTCAGATGTTAGCTTAGTTGATAAATTCGAAATAGGGATTGCTCTCTATATCATCGTTTTCAGTATATGTAGGGTTGTTCAGAAGAAAAGACTGTACATAGACTTTCTTTGCTTCGTCCGAGTACTTTTCCTGCTTCACCATTTCGTAGACACCAGTTTTGGCACGTACAATAAAGCCTGTATCCAATAGTGTAGATACGATACAGTCTATAGCTATGAAAAGGGCGCGGTTTGAACCATATATCTCTGCAAGTTTTCTACGCATAAAGTCTGTTGTTACCTGGTCTTGGACATGAAAGAACTTTCCAAGAACAGACATTGCGTCATAATAGATAGTGTAGGATGCGCACATCATGGCAACAAACACCAATGGCCGGTCATTTTTTGCTTTCAATAATCTTGATGTAGTATCTTGATGTTCTGCAAAATATGGGAGCAACTTGCTGCTAATGGTCAGTCGCTTTATAGACCTCACTATCTTTTTTGCCCGATTTTCTCCCGAACATTCGGTGCGTGCAAGTTCGTAGAAGTACTCAGAGGTAGCACTTCCGTCAAGTGTAGCCTTTAATGCAAGTTCTATGATTGGCAGAGCAATTCTGTTCTCTATACTTACACTTTTCTTTTCCATTCTTTCTTCGTTTATCTCGTAATCTTAATCCAGGGTATCACCACTTCCATAAAGTGGCTGCCGCCATGGGTTATCATGTTGGTGCATTCTCGGGCAAAGCATTGGTTGCCACGGATGCTCATCCAGTTGTCGTGCACCAGCAGCTGCAGGTCCGGATGGTTCTCGGCAAACTGCTTCTGCTCGTCCTTGTTGTTGTATATAAGGTGTCTGGCTCCGCGGCTGCCGTCTTTGTAGAGGAACACTTTCTCCGTCTGCGTCAGTGTTCGCCACCCTTGCGCATAGGCACTGCCGTGGTCGGTGGTCAGGTAGATCGTGTAGCCTGCGCTGAGCATCGCCTCTATCCGTTCCGTGATGCGCGGGCACCAGTTCTCGGTAAGCGAGCAGAGGTCTTTGTAGTCGGTGCTGGAGTGCATCTTCTCGTCCATCTCCACTGTCACCACTGCCAGGCGCTTCACGCCCTCATTAATGGCAAACTCGTCCTTGTCGCTCAGATACTGTATCTCATAGTTTCCGAAACTGTGTTCACGCCAATAGTCCGTCCAGAGGCGTCGCTCGTTTTCCGGGTTCTGCTTGTAGTCTTGCCGGGGTGTAGCACCGCGGAAGATAGCTTGGCGCGAGAGCATCGTGATGCTAGGCAGCCATGCCAGGGTGGTGTTGTCCTCAGTCTGTATGCCCTTGCCGTGCAGATGGTCTTTCAGCAAGGTGTATTGCCAGTAGCTGAATCCGTCCACCACAAGCAGTGCCACCTTGTCGTCTATTCCGTAGTTGGCAGCAAGATGTGGCAGAATGGCGTTCACACTCTTGGGCTGCAACAAGGCACTGCTATGGAGGGTGGCAAAATACTGGCGGTCTATCCACTGCTGGAATTGGTCGTTGATGCCGGCTATCTGTTTGCTGATGCCGTCATAGGCTCCAGCCTGTATGGCTTGTGCCGTCATAGCCGCCACCTGTGCCATGGTTTCTTTGGGCTGTCTCCAGTCTATCTGGATTTTCGACAACTGTCCGTTGAGGTGTTCTGCCGAGCGACGCCTGTCTTTCTCTATATCCTGGCAGATGCTGTCTATAATGGTGCTGCAATCCGGCAGGTTTACTCTCCTGATGATGTTCATCTCGTCGAGCCGGCTGAGCACGGCGAAGTCTTGTCGGTTGATGAGCGACTTGTCGGCAAAGAGCGGAAACACGTTGCTCACATCGAAGTGCGTCACATGTGCCGTTTGCTTCATGTCGGGCAACAGACCGGCTATGTTATGGCTGATATAAAGAAACCGCTTCTGGGATTCTTGCCTGTAATGCAGTTCGAAGTGAATGCGCAGTTGCAGATTACTGCCAGCAACCACTTCCAGTCCATGCTCCTGACAGAGAAGATGGCGCACGACGGGACGGGTGAGGAACCCGTCGGGATTCTCCACGATGCTCAGTCGGCAGTAGTCTGCTGCCACTTTCTTGGCTATCTTTGCTATCAGTCGGTTCACGTCTCTTCTCGTTATAATTTTTCTTTCAACTCTTCCAAAATGTCTTTCTTGAACTGCGACACGATCTGTCGCTTTTCCTCTTCCGTAGGATACGTGCCATAGGGGAAGTTCTTGTTCAGTATGCCGTCCACGAAATAGTGGTCTTCGAAGAAGCGGACATAGAATGCCTTTTCCATCTTGAAGTCGGGACGGCGCGGGTCTTGGGGCGACATCATGGTGCAGGTGAACCACATCGACTGTGCTACATCGACGAACTCCGCCAGCTGGCTGTCATTTGCATGGCGCATCACCTGATTGACGTGCAGACCGCCCTTTGCTTCTGTTGTTTTCGACAGGCGGTTGCTTTTCTCCAAGTACGAGAAGCGGAACACTTCGTCGAGTCCGTCAATGGCTTTGCTGAAAGATTCGGAGAGCGGCATAAAAACAAATTCCAGCACATTCCACACCTCTTCCGGGCATTTCTTCTTGGCGGCTGCAGCTTCTGCATCCTGCTGTTTCTTCATGCGCTGGGCGATGCGGGCCTCCTTGATGAAGTCGTCGTCCTCTTCTATACTCTGCCCCTTGGCAGCCTTGATGCAGGTGGTGAGCGCACGCTCCATGCACTGCTCTATATAAGCCACGAACGGACGTATCTGCTCTATCCCGGCATGTGCTCCCTCCGAAGGCACCGGACCCACCTTGGTGTCGCACAGGCTGAGGGCATTGAGATAGTTTGCCTTGTCGGCACTCTTCACCACTATCATCGGGTAGTCGTGGCGGCAGAGGATGTAGTTCACCAGCAGTCGGGCGATGCGTCCGTTGCCGTCCTCGAAGGGATGGATGCGGATATAGCGGTAGTGGAACAGGGCGCATAGCTCCGCCAGCGAGAGTTCGCCTTTGGCTTCTTCCTCATTGTACCACTGCACGAGGTCGGTCATCAGCGCCGCCGTCTCCTCAGGTGAAGCATACTCAAAGCGCTCGCCTGTTCGGGTGATCACGCTGTTGGGACGTGTCTTGTACACGCCGGCGTGTACCACATACGAGGTCTGCTGACCCCCGGGCAACTGGCGATAGACGGTGTAGTCTTCGCGCAGAATGGTGTGGTGCAGTTGGCGCACGAAGGTCTCGGTGAGCGGATATTCCGTCCCCGCCTGCTCTTTCATCATGTTCAGTCCCACGTTGCTCGCCTTCATGTCCTCCAGGTCTTTCATGTTGGCAGCATCCACCACCTTGCCGAAGAGCAGCAGCAGTTCGGTCTGGCCGTAGGTCAGCGTGTTGCCCTCTATGTGGTTGCTGTTGAAGTTGAATTCCAGCATAAACTTTTGGTTCAGCCGCAGCTGGTCTTCATCCTTCAGCGGCTGAAGACTTTTCCATTCTTTATATAGCGCATCCAATGTTGCCATGTCTTTTGTCTTTCGTTTACAGTTTGTTCATTGCGATGTCGTAGTACTGCAGCAGGGCCTCGTCCTCGTCGCGCAGGTTTTGCGGTATTTTGTCGCCCACGGTCACAATGGTTTGGAAGTCCTTGTGCGCCCAGCAGTCTTGGAATCCGGCGCGGAGTGCCTCCATGCGCACCTGCTTGAGCTTTGCCTTCGGTTTCTGCGCCTGCTCCACATAGTGCTTGAACTCGCGGAGCAGAGCCTTCGTGCGGAGTGCTTCCTTGTCCACATCGTCCTGAATGTTGGGCAGTCGCCACCGGCCGTCTTCCATCTCGATGAAGTTCTCGTCGAGCAAATCCTTTAGCTCGGGCAGGACATCACCCTTTCGCACACCGATGATGGCCTGCATCCATTCGGGCTGCAGCTCCTGGTAGGTCTTTGGCTCGTCACGCAGTTGCGTCTTTAGCCACTGTATGCCGTTAGCCTCGTCGCTCACGATAATGCCAAGGGGAACGAAGTCGGGAGCCTCTTTCTTCTTTTCCTCATATTCCGCGGCTTGCACTGCCGTGAAGAACATTCCGTCTTTCTCGATGTATCGCTCTCGCAGACCTTTTTGGAATTCTGAGGCATCAAGAGGAACGGGCAGACCGTGCTGCACGAAGTAGGAGACTACGCGGTCAAAGAGGATTTTGGGACTGCGCTCCACCACAGCCGTCGTCTTCCGCTCTTTCTGCAGATGCACCGGCAAGTGAGCCAGCAGTTCGTCCACGAAGTCGTATACATTTTTGCCGTCGTCCGTATGTTTCTGAAGACGACTGACGGTTTCGTCAGACGGCTTGAAGCAGGTGATGACGAGGTCTTGCTTCACGGCGGTGGTGGTGGTCACAGCATTGAACGAGCCTTGTTTCTTATCCAACGCAGCCACGTTGACAATGACGAAGCCGGCACTCTGCATGGCGTTCTGTATGCCGTTCCACACCGATGCACTGGTATTGCTAAACTCCACCGTCATCCACTTGCCAGGTTTCAGCACACGGTAGTATTCGCGGAAACAGGCGGTCATGGTGTCGCGGTAAGTCTGCGCCGTCTTGCCCTGTGCCTTGTTCTCGATTGCTTCATGCCCGTTGTTGGTCACTACGCGCAGCCATGGCTCTGGCAGGGAGTTCAACTCCGAATAGTTGATATTGGCACCGAATGGAGGGTCTATAAAAATGTAGTCGATGCTGTTGTCGCGGAGAGTGAGGGCATCGGCAGAATTAGTAAATGTCAAATTGTGATATGAAGGCGGAAGAAACTCTAAGGCTCTTACAGCTGAAGAAATCTTATTTGACAAATTTTCTATAATAGATGTCTCAATTGGACATCCTGGCACATAAAGAGTACCAGATAAAGCACCAACATTCCAACCACCACCACCATGGAAATAATAATTTATCTTTACACGACTCATTTTTGTACACCAAACACAAAGCCCCGTAAACATAAACCTGAGTGCATGTGCCATTTCCGACTTCTCAATCTTCGCATACAGTTTCGACAATGCTATCAGATTGCGCTTTGTGTAGAATTGGTGGACGTTCGTAATGCCTTTGTCCACGTTACGTAGTGTTTCTTGTCCTTCCGGCAACTCATAAGTAGGATAAAAATCCTTCACCTCAGTCTCGTCAATCCTCTTAAGCACCTCCATGTCATGCTCGTCCGGTGCTCGCTGGATTTTCTCTTTTCCAGCTTTTCCCACCACGATGACGGGTACGGACTTCACGCGGTCCATCGTCTTGCCGAGAGCCTCGTCGTAGTAGATCTCCATGGCGGTGGAAGCCGTCTTCTTGCTCTGCAGGGCATGGCAGTGGGGACACTCAAACTCGTCGAGCATGCACTGCTGCTCATGGTCCACCGCCTGGTTCCAGAACACATACTCCTCGCCACAGTGCGGACACACCATCACGTCGCTCCACACCACGAAGCTGATTCTGCCCACGGGCTTGCCCTGCGAGTTGTTGGTGGCATACATCCATCCGCACTCTTCCTCCATCTCCTTCTTGATGCGCTCCACCTCACGGGTGAGGGCCTGCGGATTGACGGGGGTGTTGTAGAAATAGGCGATGTTGGTGGCGTAGGGCGAGAGGTCGCCGCACACGGCATGGCGTGCGCCCCAGTGGGGTGCGCATCCAAACTGTTTCTGCCACTCGCCGTTGATGCGTTCGGCTATGCTGTCGCTGCTGTTGGCACAGGCAGCAGCTGCAACACCCGTCATGCCCGTGCCGGCAAAGCCGTCGAGCACCACGTCGCCCGGCTGGGTGTAGTGCAGGATGTAGCGCATGATGGCAGGGTGCGGCACCTTGGTGTGGTAGGTATGGGCGGTATATACGGGGTTGTTCTTTCCCTCGCTCACATCGCTGGCATACGGTTCCTTCACCTCGAAGTCGTTGCTTCGCTTTCCTTCCTTCTCCAGTTGCGTCTTCTCCTGCTCCCACTCAGCCACAAAGTCGTTGAGCCACGGATTGGGGCAAGCCGTGTAGTAAGGAGGGTCAGAAAGGTTGATGATGTCGTCGTCTGTGCCGATGGGGAATCCCTCTATCTGGCGCAGTTCGGGCAGACGCTTGCGCAGCTCCTCGCGGAAATACTCACGGCGCTTGGCATCCGTCTCGAAGGTGATGCCAAGCACTGTGACGGGTTTCTCCTCCTCGAAGTCGCCCATGGAGCGGGTCAGCTCTTCCTCAGAGAAGAGAGAACCTTCCGGGGTGGCATTGTTCCTATTTTGTGCCATAGATATATGCTGTTATAGTTTATTTTAATGTGATTCGAATGTTCTCGTCGTTGTTTCCCCCTGTAAGCGTCTTCAAGCAGTTGGCGAACGCCTTGCGAGCCTCGTCCACCGTCATCGGACGGTTGAGGAAGGTGCGCAGGCTTTCCATGGTGAGGTCTATCCTCGTGATGCCCTTGTGCAGTTTGCCCACAATCTCGATGAGCCGCTCGGCATTGGTGGTAGAGAGAGCTTCAGCGCCTTGGTTGAAGCGTTCGAGCAGTTGCTGCTCGCCGGTCTCCAGAATGTCCTTGTTTTTGAGCAGGGCTTCGTCTTTGAGCAGTTGGTGCAGCGACTTGTCCACGCTCTCATGGATTACGGTCAGTTCTTCGCTAAGCGAAGGTATGCTCGGCAGGCTCTTGCCCTCATACTGCTTGGGGTTGAATCCCTGATACGGAGTGCGGAGGATAGCCTCGCGCGTCACTGATGTGCTGGCCATGGTGAGTGCCGACATCTTGCGGGTCCATTCGCTGTACTGCTGCGCCACGCTGAAATAGCCTTTGTCGTTGCTCAGCACCAGTTCGCAGATACGATTCTCGTTGCTGTTCTGTATGCGTCGCTTGTCGTCGTTCTGCAACCCGGTGATGTGGAGTCGCTGATATTCCTTCAGATACCAGTCGGCATAGTCGCCCATAAGTTGGTCAAGCTCTGTTCGGTAAGCACTGACAAACTGCTGATCGCTCTTTCTGCTGATAACCTCGTTGATCTTGCCGAGCGCAGCGGTGGTGCGGGTCTTCATGCTTTCAGAAGTCATATACTGCTGTGCCTGTGTGAGATAGCTCAGGCGGGAGCGGAATTCGTCCGCAAACTTGTTGAGCTTCTTCACCTCGTCGATATCTTTCTTTGCAGCGATGGTCTTCTTGATTTCGGCTGCCGTCCACGGCAAGTTGCGCATCTTGGCAGGCGAAGCATAGTTGCTTATCTTGTCGCACAGGCCGGAGAGCGCCGTCAGGCGGTTGCGTATCTCGCTGCCATTGCCAGGCGAGAGAATCTCGATGTTTTCAAGGAAGATGCCGCTTGCCACCTCGTGAGCCAGAGTTACGGCATTGGCTGCCAAACGCTTTGCCTCCGACACCAAGTCCTGATAAATCTCAGGCTTGTTGAGTTGGCTGGTAAGGTCTTTGCCCATGATGCCGAGGAACAACTCGCGCACCGCCTCCACATTCATGTTCTTGGGTTGGCGGATATGCGAGAAGGCATAGAATGATTCCTTTGGCAAGTCTATGATTTCGCGGATGTTGGCGGCATTGATGCTCTTGCCGCCCGGCAGACTGATTTCTATCTTTCCCATCGCCACCATCGTGGCGAGCACCAGGAATTCCAGGTCTGCCTCAAGATGGAAGTCGCGGCTTCGCCAGTCGTCGTTCCACTCCTTGTAGAATCGGTAGAGTATCTCGTCGCGGTTGAGCACCTGGCCTTTGCCCTTGTCCTCCAGTTTCTGCAGCACGCTGAGGGCATACTGGCAGGCATCTACGCTGAGCTGGCCGTCCTGCAAGAGTCCAAGACCATGGAGTATGGCCTCGCCGTCGCGATTGGGCGTGGTGGGCATGGCTATGCGCTGGCGTGCTCCCTTCAGGATGGTGGCACGGTTGTCGGCAGTAAGTGTGGTGCGCAGCAGGGTAAACTTGGGATAGTCTGGCTTCTGATGGCAGAAACGGTCTTCAAGCAGTGTGCTCGCTATGTTGCTCACCACTTCCTCCTTCGAACCGCCCGTCATCATGGCAGGGCTGATGCTCTGCAGCTCGCCCTGGTAGTAAATCTCAGTCTTCTCGGTGAAGTCTCGCTGAAATATGTTTTTCAGCTTCTGCGCATACTGGTCGCGGTACTGCTTGTAGAAAGCCTTCTGCGAAGAGTCAACACTGGCTATCTGCTCTTCTGCAGCGGCGTAAAGTTCCAGCAGGTCGCGCATCTCCTGACTGTATTTGTCGGTATGGATATACACGCTGTCAGGTTCGTCGCCATGCTTCATCTTCTCCTTGTTGAAGATGGGCATGAAGTAGATGTAGAAGTTCTGTTCCGGTTGGGCGGTGCTTCGCTCGTTGGGGTTGCCCATGAAGATGTAGCCGTCGAGCATCGTCTTGTGGCTCTTCCATTCCACGCGGTGGGCGAATATCTTGAATTCTCGCTTGTATTGCTCCGTCTCTATTGGCAGATATTCCACCAGGAAATTGAAGAAATGAGCATCCTTCTTGTCCACATCCATTGTAGGGATATAGTCCTTTATTTTCTGCTCATAATTCACACCACCCTCAATGCGCAGGTGATATTCCTGGTTCTGCTCGTTCTTCTCGAAATACTGACCCGCCGTGGCGGAGACGATTTGCCGGGCTGTGGTGCTGATGATGTCGGTAAGAAACTCACGGTCGAGGACGCTGCCGTCGAGATAGCAGAGGTCGTCCACAAGGTTTTCTACGCTCACGCCGTTGGTCTTCTGCAATGAGTCTTGCAGAATCTTTACGGCACAGGCATTGGCTATGCGGTGAGCCAGAGGCGCTTTTTTTGCACGAGCTCCAGTGAAGTTCTCGTTAATTTTCTGGCTGATAATCGTCATGATGTCTGACACACGGCGCACATCTGGCTCAGTCATCATGCTTGGTACATTAAGGTCGTCCCAATAATGGTCGTAGCAGATGAGACCCGGTTCGTTCTCTGGTACTTCAATGTTCTGCATTTGCTCAAATTTACCTGAGAGGGTCTTCAGCACCTCGCGTTGGCTCTTGCCCACCTTAATCTGCTGGAAGTTCTCAAAGAACGACGGGTTGACGGGGAAAAGGTTCACATAGTCATCGAAGTTGGCGTGCATGTCGGTGAAGAACTCGGTGAACTTGCTGAGATGCTTGCTGATGATGGCCTTTTGTTTCTCGTCTTTTCGGAGCAGACGTTGCTGCACAACAAACTGCACGTCCTGCTTGGTGATGGTTATCTGGCGGTAGCGGTCGTTGACGCGCCCCAGCATGTCAGCTGCAAACTGGAACTGTGGCGTGTTGTAAATCAACTCCTGCACACCGAATATCATGCGGAATTTGGAGTGGTCGCTCTTCTGCCCGAGTGCCTGGAGCACCTGCAGGTCGCGGTTCAGTCGGTCATCGGTGGCTCGGCCTTTCAGGTAGGACAGCATCTCGTCGATGACAATCATCAGTCCCTTGTCGGGGAACCGCTGCTCGAAGTGAGCCATCAATCGGTCGAGTTTGTCGCCATGGCTGTCGGGAGTATCGTCGTTCAGGATAGAATAGTCGATGCCCCATTCTTTCAGTCGCAGGTCTATCTGATAGCGCACGATGCGCCAGAGCTCGTCATCGCTACCCAGCTCGAAGCGTATCACCTTGTATTTGCCAGCTATGTTGCCGAGCACCTTTCTTGCACTGTCGTTCTGTACAAGCGGAAGGAGGTTGGCGTTTTCGGCTATCAATGAAACCAATGACATCAAGTGTGACTTACCCGTACCATAATTACCCACTATCTGCAGTCCGAAAGTATCGTAGCTGGCAGTATAGTCAAGATTCTTGCTCGCTTCGGGAATGATTATTTTCTCATAGGTATCTGAGAAAACAAAGTTGCGCACCAATGACTGGCGGTAGTCGTCGTCGCGGAGCCGGTCGAACTTTACCACCTCATTGATGGGTTCAAAATTTATAAGGTCATTGTATTTCATTGTTTCTGTTTTACTTGCTTGTTCTTATATTGTTTTATAGGCTATGTCTTTGAGAGAAACCTTACATTGCGAGGTGTCTGACTCGTAGAAATGGAATTCATCATCGACGATGTTGCCTTCCAACTTTACTATCAATGCTTTCCCCTTTGACCATTCGGAGATTTTGTCATGGACGTTCAACGCCAACTCTGGCTCAAACAAGATGCCCAGATTGCAGATAGCAACGTATTGCCCTATGCCGTCTATCTCCTGTGTATGTTGTTTTAGAATGGAATTCAGTTCCTTATCCGCCAACAAGGGAAACATGTTGAGGTCGGTTTGGACGGCCAATGCTTTAGCCACTTCCTTGCCGACATCGACATATACCAAGCCTTCAATCTCACTTCTTGCAAAAATGAGGTTGTGCCGGGCAAGACGGTCTACATAACGTTTTAGGGCATCAATATTCATCGCGTTTTGCGTTTAAATTACTGGATATTTTACAT
>CAVCCB010000068.1:0-10542 GCA_963600595.1 Subdoligranulum sp. APC924/74
TGGTGAAACGATGGAGCGGTTCACCGCTGAGCAGGTCGAAGGGGCGCATGTAGGCGCCGTCGAATAGTTGCTTAGCCTCATCTTCTGTCATCGTGGTGTTCTCGATGTTGGGCTTCATGTCCTCGTCGCGCCACTGCACGGGCATTCCGTCCTCCATGCGCAGACGCATGAAGAGGTCGGGGTGGTCATAGACGATGCGTTCCAAGGTATCGGCAAGCAAGCCGGTATCGATGCTGTCGGCGAGCCGGGTGCAGAACCCAACATTATATTTCGTAGCGAGGGGCTTGTTCATCCATTCAAGGAAGATGCCCAACTGCGACTGGAGTAATGGATGTGTATTCATAAGTTGAAAGGTTTGAGTTGTTAGTTTTTTTCTGTTTATAACCCGAACAATGACGAGAAGTCTGTCATGTCGAAGATTTCCCTGACGGTGCTGTTGAGGTTCTGTACCTCCACCTTGCCACCGTTCTTCTGGGCTTTCTTCAACAGGGTGATGAACACGCGGAGACCAGAGCTGCTGATGTATTGCAGTCCGGTGCAGTCCACTACTACATGAACGCTTTCTTCCGGTGACATTCCGTCTATGAACCGCAGAAATTCTTCTGCACTGATTGCGTCGAGGTAGCCTGCTACCTCTACAATCGTCTTATCATCTGTCTTTTTGCTATTTATTTCCATAATCTTATATATTTTATCGTGTTATCTTTTACTTCTTGATATTTTTGACCATCATCAACTTGTTCATTCCGTTCTCGCGCTTGTAGGTCACTTTGTCCATCTGCTTCTTGATGAGGAAGATGCCGAGCCCTCCTACGGGTCTGTTTTCCACGTTGAGCGTCAGGTCTGCCTCTTTCGCCTGAGTGGGATCGAATGGCTTTCCGCTGTCGGTGAGTTCAAAGCGGATATAGGACTCCTGAGGCTCGTACATGGCTTTCAGGTTGATCTTGCCGGTCTCTCTCGCCGGATAAGCATACCTGATGACGTTGACCAGTGCCTCTTCCAGGGCGAGGCGGAGCGACAGCATCTGTGGTTTTGTCAACTGTGCTTCCTCGCCCAGTGCCTCGATG
The DNA here is from genome assembly GCA_963600595.1 of Subdoligranulum sp. APC924/74. Taxonomy (GTDB): domain Bacteria; phylum Bacteroidota; class Bacteroidia; order Bacteroidales; family Bacteroidaceae; genus Prevotella. The sequence continues at coordinate 1,068 of CAVCCB010000068.1, forward strand.
AAAGCGGGGAGTTTCTCTATCTCCTGTAGTTTGTTGTCAAGAATCAGGGTCTTGCAACCGCCATAGTTGATGGCAAAGAGCGTCAGGTCATCGCTTTGTTCCGCATCGCCCACGAAGAGTCGCAGTTGGCTTCTGATGTCTGTGAGTATCTCGTGCGAGGTCTTGCCGCCGAGGAGGGACAGGAGCCGCTCCACCCTTTGTGTTCCCATCTGTTTCCTCTCGCTGTTTTCCGCCTCCGTCAGTCCGTCGGTGTAGAGCAGGAGAGACTGTCCCTTCTGCATCACATATTTCTCTTCTACATACTTGGTGGTTCCGAAGAGACCCAGGGGCAGCTTGGGACGTACCGGCAACTTCTTGCATTCTTCCCTTAAGGAGAACAGGTAGGGGGCGTTGTGGCCGGCATTGCAATAGGTCATCTCACCGGTGCCGGTGTCGAGAATGCCAAGGAACATGGTGACAAACATCTCCGTCTGGTTATTGCGCGACAGGGTCTCGTTGAGGATGCCCATGATCTCGCAGGGAGAGTCGTGCTTGCTCACCAGGCTTCGGAACATCGTACACGTCATTGCCATCACGATGGCTGCTGCGATACCCTTGCCCGATACGTCGCCAATGGTGAAGTAGAATTTGCCGTCCTTCATCCAGAAGTCATAGAAGTCGCCTCCCACCTGACGGGCTGGAGCAAGGAATCCGTCGATGTCAATGTTCTCATATCCCTGCGGCAAGACGAAGTCGGTGGGGAGGATCTCCATCTGTATGCGGTGCGCCACCATCAGCTCGCTGTTGATGCGTTCCCTTGCCTCCGTGGCGTTCTCCAGGTCCTTGATGTAGGTCTTGAGGGATTGCTGCATGTGGGCGAAGGCATCGTGCAGCTTGCCGAAGTCGTCGTGGGTTTGCATCTCGGGCAGTGAGACGTCGAAGTCGCCCTGGGCTATCTGGTAGGCGGCATCCGTCATCTGGCGGATGGGACGTACCATGCGGGTGAGCAGGATGCGGAGGCACACTGACATCAAGATGATTCCTATAATCAGGATGATGAGGGCGGTGAGGGAGGCTGATCCCATCTCCGATTTGATGGTGGAGTAGGGGCATACGCTTGCCACCGACCATCCCACATGAGGCAGCGGGGCAAAGCAGACAAGAACGTCGGTGCCGTCCAGTTCGCAGCGCAAGGCTCCCTTCTCTCCTGCCAGCATCTTGTGGCCGATGGTGGCATAGTCGTCGTCATTCAGGTGCTTGGCAAGCGAGAAGATGTTTTCCTTCATGATGTATTCCGTCTTGGGATGGGCAATGATGGTGCCTTCCTTGCTCAGAATGAAGGAATAGCTGTTCTCGAAAGGCTGTACGGTGTTGAGCTCGTCGGTGAGGTCCACCAGTGCCACGTCGGCGACCACCACTCCTCTCACCTTGTTCTCGCTGTTTCTTATGGGAAGGGAATAGGAGGCTATCATCTTGTGGCTGCCCGTCTTGTCAAAGTAAGGCTCCGTCCACTCGCCACGTTTCCTCTTCACCGCCGTCCTGTACCACTGTGCCTTCTTGTAGTTGTATTCCTCAAGGGTCAGCCTGTTGTGAATGATATTCCCGGTGCTGTCCTCGTATATATAGTCTACGGGTGAGTGGTGGTGCTTCCTCTTCTCAAAGGTGACATAGCCCACGCCCAGTATCAGCGAGTTGTTCTTGACGAGCTGGCCGATGAACTCCAGTGCCTTGTCATGGTCTTCCTGGGGATCTGCCACCGCCCGCTTGATGGTCAGCTCCACTGTCGACTCCATCCACTCCAACTCGTCCACCAGGTTCTGGATGGTGGTGTTCTGCAGGGCGAAGGTGTAGAGCGTGGCCTGCTCCTCTTCCCTCGAATGGGAGTAGGAACTGTATACGACAGCTATGCTGCCGAATATCAGAACGGTCAGCAGCAGGATGTACAGGTACAACCGCTGCTGGAAAGACATGACGAACTTTTTCATAGGCTATCGCTGTTGATGATGTCCTTTTTCCATTAGAAGTCCCACTTCACACCGAGACAGGGGCGGCACTTGAAGCCTCCCACAGAGCCGAAGTTGTTGCTCAGCTCTACCTCCGTTCCCACGTTGAGGTTGTCACATCCCAGGTGTCTGCCCACATTGTACCAGAGCTGGGGCTCGGTGATGAAGACGGTGTGCTTGGTGGTGCTGGTGCCGTCAGCCTGATAGTCCACGTCGTGGGTCTCCCACCAGAAGTCGGCGAATCCGTCGAAGGTGAGGCCTTGCAGTCCGAAGATGTCCTTGCACGTCCATACGGCGGTGAACTGCATAGGTACGTTGCTGTCTTTTTTCTGGATGGTCTTGTAGAGTGCCTCCAGTGTCAGCGTGTTCTTGAACGACTGGTCGTGGAAGAAATACTCTGCGCCGAAGAGCCATGCGTTGTTGATGGGGTAACTTTTGGTGATACCGCCGTTGTATTCCACATGCAGGCTGAGGTCCTTCATCGGGGTGTTCTTCCAGAAGTTCAGGGCACGGGAAATCTCAGTGTATGTGCCGCCCTGCGCCAGGTTGGGTCCCTGTACGTGCTTGTCGTAGTTGAAGTCGTGGTCTACGAAGAAATAGGTGCTACCCCATTTGTCTGCCTTGAACATTTCCAAGGTCAGTGTCACGAACTTGCGGTCGGAACCGAAGTCATAGAACAGTTGTGCATTGACCTGTGCCCTTGCCTTTGCGCCCGTCAGGAGCGAAAGGACCATGAGTAACCCTACTCTCAAACTCAGCATTCTCTTTTTCTTTTCCATATTCTTATTTAGCGTTAGACATATTTCTCGCGACTGTCAGCCGGACTTTTGGTTGCAAAGATACGCTTTTCTTACTTAACTGCCAAATGTTTGGGAAAGATATAATAGAAGAAATGTGCAAAAAAGACGCTGTAAGTTGCAGAAAGGCTAATTTTTGCAACAAGCGGCAAAATAAATGCGCTTATTGTTTGGGGGAATAAGAAAATAATGTTAATTTTGCACGCATATCAGCGACAAAATTTTTCCAAGAACGCTAAATATAATGGTATGTTAAAAAAGTTATTCGGTTTTGACCCAGCTCAAAACAATTTGAGGACCGAGATAGCCGCAGGCATCACGACCTTCCTGACGATGGCCTACATATTGGCCGTCAACCCCAACATCTTCAGCAACCTTGCTTCGCAGGGAATGGACACGCAAGCCGTGTTCACTGCCACAGCACTGGCTGCCATTGTGGGAACGCTCATTATGGCAGTCTATGCCAAGATGCCTTTCGGCCTGGCACCCGGCATGGGACTCAATGCCTTCTTCGTGTTTTCCGTATGCCTCTCGATGGGCTATTCCTGGCAGATGGCACTCACGGCAATCTTCCTGGAGGGCATCCTCTTCATCCTCCTCTCTGTCACGGGTATCCGCACGATGATGGTGGATGCCTTCCCCTTGGCACTGAAGCGTGCCATTGGCGTGGGCATCGGTCTCTTCATCGCCTTCGTGGGATTGAAAAATGCCGGCATTGTAGAAGATAATGAGTCTACTTTTGTTGCCCTGGGCAAGGTGACAGAAGGCTCTGCGCTGCTGGGCGTTATCGGTTTGGTCATCACCAGCATACTTGTCATCAAGAAGGTGCCGGGCAACTTGCTCCTGGGCATCCTCGTCACCATGCTCATCGGCATCCCTATGGGTGTCACCCATTTCACGGGAGTGATGGATGTGCCTCCTTCTATCTCGTCCATCTGTTGCAAGTTTGACTTCTCCAACGTGTTCTCGCTCGATATGCTGACCATTGTGCTCACCTTCCTGTTCATCGACATCTTCGACACCATGGGTACACTCGTGGGTGTTTGCACCAAGGCGGGCATGATGCGTTCCGATGGCAAGATACACGGTCTCAATAAGGCTTTCATGGCTGATGCTGTCGCCACTGTTGCCGGTGCGTTCTTTGGCACCAGCACCACTACCACCTATGTGGAGAGTGCATCGGGCGTGGCGCAGGGTGGCAGGACGGGCTTGACAGCTTTCGTTACCGCCATGTGCTTCCTTGTGGCGCTGTTCTTCGCCCCCTTGTTCCTCTCCGTCCCCTCGGCAGCCACCACACCGGTACTTGTCATCGTGGGCTTGTATATGATGACACCCATCAAGGACATTGACCTGGAAGATTTCCCGGAGTCCATCCCTGCCTTCATCACCATCATCATGATGCCGCTGACCTACAGCATTTCCGACGGAATCCTCTGCGGAATGATTAGCTATGTGGCAATCAATGCTTGCTGCGGCTATATCAAGAAATTGAATCTCATGATGTGGATATTGGCAATCTTGTTTGTCTTGAGATATATCTTCCTGTAATCTTCCGTTAAATGCGTAGGCGCAGGATGTTTTACTATGCAAAAAATGCAATAGGCTTCGATGCCCAATGCAAATAGTTTCGATGCCCAACGCAATAGGCTTCGTTTTTCGCTACATCCTACGTCTACAGCAGACATGTCATCCATGCATTTAACGGAAGAACCATATTATTTAACCCATCTTGCTATAAGGTGGGGTTTTTTATGCACTTTAGGTACTCTTTAGGTACTACTTTAGGTACTCAATGCCTTAATGAGGCTTGAAATATATAGCGGAAATAAATTGTAATGTATTGAAAATAAAAAGGTTGCACCATTTCACAATGGCACAACCTGCAAACTTAAACAACCAATAAAAGAAATAGATTGATCGTTCTTTTGTTATATCTGATGAAGAGTAGCTCTAATGAGCCTTTTTATGTTTATCCGATATAATATTTACCATAGCTTATCTGATGAACAGAAGCTCGCGATACTTAGGCAATGTCCAAAGCTCATCGGCCACGGTAAGCTCCAACTTGTCAATCTGGTAACGGATTTCCTCCATCTTTGGAGCCACAGTGTCGTGGTAAGCGATGGCCTTGTCGTGCTCGCTCTCGATCTTGTTGGCTACCTTGCGGGCATTTACCAACTCCTCTACGCCCTTCTCGATCTCCTCAGTGCGCTCGGCAATCTTCTTGATGATGTTGATGTTGCGGGCAGCCAACTTCTTTGCCTCGTCAGCACCGAAGATGTCAATCATGTTCTGAACGTTCTTTGCCAACTGGCTCTGGTAGTGAGTAGCCACGGGGATGATGTGGTTCATGGAGAGGTCGCCCATCACGCGTGCCTCAATCTGAATCTTCTTGGTGTAGGTCTCCCATTTCACCTCGTTGCGTGCCTCAAGCTCGTTCTTCTTCATCACGCCCATGTCCTCGAACATCTTGATAGAGTCGGGAGCCAGATAGGTCTCGAAAATCTTAGGACAACTCTTCTCGCAGTCGAGACCGCGCTTCTGAGCCTCTACAACCCACTCGTCTGAGTAACCGTTGCCGTCGAAACGCACAGGCTTGCAAGCCACGATGTCCTGGCGAACGATGTCGATGATGGCTGAAGTCTTGTCCTCGCCCTTGGCGATGAGCTCATCCACACGCTTCTTGAAGTTGGTCAAAGCCTCGGCTACGGCTGTGTTCAGCACGATCATGGCTGATGCACAGTTGGCCTCGGAACCTACGGCACGGAACTCGAAACGGTTACCGGTGAAGGCGAATGGAGAAGTACGGTTACGGTCGGTGTTATCAATCATCAACTCAGGAATCTCAGGGATGTCAAGCTTCATGCCCTGCTTGCCAGCCACAGAGAAGAGTTCGTCCTTGTCGGCTTTCTCGATGTGGTCGAGAAGCTCGGTGAGCTGCTTGCCGAGGAATGAAGAGATGATTGCTGGTGGTGCCTCGTTGGCGCCCAGACGGTGAGCGTTGGTGGCGCTCATGATGGAAGCCTTGAGCAAACCGTTGTGCTTATATACACCCATCAAGGTCTCTACGATGAACACTACGAAACGGAGGTTGTCCTCTGGTGTCTTGCCTGGACCGTGGAGCAGGATGCCTGTGTCTGTTGCGAGACTCCAGTTGTTGTGCTTACCGGAACCATTGATGCCTGCGAATGGTTTCTCGTGCAAGAGGGCACGGAAGCCGTGGTGGCGTGCCACCTTCTTCATCAAGCTCATGAGGAGCATGTTGTGGTCAACGGCGAGGTTGGTCTCCTCGAAGATAGGAGCTACCTCAAACTGGTTGGGGGCTACCTCGTTGTGGCGTGTCTTGCAAGGAATGCCAAGTTCAAGAGCCTGAATCTCGAAATCCTTCATGAAAGCCTGTACGCGCTCTGGGATGGCACCGAAGTAGTGGTCGTCCATCTGCTGGTTCTTGGCTGAGTCGTGGCCCATCAAGGTACGGCCAGTCAGCATCAAGTCGGGACGTGCGGCGTAGAGTGACTCATCTACCAGGAAGTACTCCTGCTCCCAACCAAGGTTGGAGATAACCTTCTTCACGTCGGGGTTGAAGTAGTGGCAAACCTCTGTGGCGGCTACGTTCACTGCGTGGAGTGCACGGAGCAATGGTGCCTTGTAGTCGAGTGCCTCACCTGTGTAAGAGATGAAGATAGTAGGAATACAGAGTGTGTCGTCGATGATGAACACTGGGGATGTCGGATCCCAGGCAGAGTAACCGCGAGCCTCGAAGGTAGAACGGATACCGCCTGATGGGAATGAGGATGCGTCTGGCTCCTGCTGTACGAGCAACTTGCCGGAGAACTCCTCTATCATACCACCCTTGCCGTCGTGCTCGATGAAGCTGTCGTGCTTCTCGGCAGTGCCTTCTGTCAATGGCTGGAACCAGTGTGTGTAGTGTGTCACACCGTTCTCGTCAGCCCACTGCTTGATACCCTTTGCCACAGCGTCTGCGATGCTGCGGTCGAGTCGGGCACCGTTGTCGATTACGTCAACGAGTTTCTCGTAAACGTCAGCGGGAAGATACTTATACATCTTCTGACGGTTGAATACTTTCTTTCCGTAGAACTCACTGGGGCGCTCGCTTGGTGCGGCTACCTCTACTGGCTTTCTCTTGGAAGCCTCAGATACAGCTTCAAATCTTAAGTTGCTCATACCTTATTGTTTTTAGTGAAGAGTGAAGAGGGAAGAGTGAAGAATTCTAATGCGTCCCTGTCTCTATCCTCTTTTTCCTTCGTTATACATTATTTTTTTTTCTTTGTTTCTTGTTTTATTTGTCGAGCCATTTGGCAATTCTTTCCATAGCCTCCTTGCAGTCCTCACGCTCTCCGAAAGCGGTAAGGCGGATGTAGCCCTCGCCAGATGGGCCGAAGCCTACGCCCGGCGTACATACCACGCTGGCTCCGTAGAGCATTTCCTCGAAGAACTTCCAACTTGGTGTGTCATTGGGTGTCTTAACCCACAGGTAGGGGGCATTCTCGCCACCGTACACTCTCAAACCGAGCTTCTTGAGTTGCTCTCTCATGATGCGGGCGTTCTCCATATAATAGTTGATGGTGGCTTTCACCTGTTCCTTGCCCGCAGGGGTATAGATGGCTTCCGCTGCGCGTTGACTGATATAGCTCGTGCCATTGAACTTTGTGCATTGGCGACGGTCCCAGATGGGGTTCAGTGCCACTTCTTCGCCTGTCAATGTCTTTGCTTTCAATTCCTTGGGGACGATGGTGTAACCGCATCGAACACCTGTGAAACCTGCTGTCTTGGAATAACTGTGGAACTCTATTGCTACCTTCCTTGCTCCACGAATTTCATAGATGGAATGTGGAATTTCCGGATCTTGTATGTATGCCTCGTATGCGGCGTCGTAGAGGATGATGCTTTCGTTCTTGACAGCATAGTTCACCCATTTCCTTAGCTCCTCCTTGGTAATGACTGTTCCCGTTGGGTTGTTGGGGTAGCAGAGGTAAATCATGTCCACGCGGTGGTCGGGAATCTGGGGAGTGAATCCGTTGCCCTCTTCGCAGGGCATATAGGTAACATTTGTCCAACTGCCATTCTCAAAGACGCCTGCTCTGCCTATCATTACGTTGCTGTCGATGTAAACAGGGTAAATGGGGTCAGTGACACCGATGGTGTTGTCCCATCTCAAGATTTCCTGGATATTTCCCGTGTCGCTCTTGGCTCCGTCGTTTACGAATACCTCGTTAGGGTCGAGATGTATCCCGCGGGGCAAGAAGTCGTTTTTGATGATGGCTTCGCGAAGAAAATTGTAACCGCGTTCGGGACCATAACCCTTAAAGGTGGCTTGGGTTGCCATCTCGTCTACAGCCTTGTGCATCGCCTCAATGACGGCAGGACACAGTGGCTGGGTTACGTCTCCAATACCTAAGCTGATAACTTTCTGCTTGGGATGCGCAATCTTGTAGGCGTTGACCTTCTTTGCGATGTCAGCGAACAAGTAGTTGTTCGACAATTTCAGGAAATGCTCATTTACTAATGCCATATTGTTTCTCCTTTTATTATGTATATTTAAGTTTGCTCTTAATTATTCTGGTAAATCTATCTCTCCTTCGAATGAAAATTTTGCGGGTCCTGTCATGTAGACATGTCCGTCTTCCTCCCGATACTCGATATGGATTGTTCCGCCATCCATGACGATGTCGCTGTGCCGACCTGCCTTTTGGGTAATGACTGCAGCCACAGCTGTTGCACAGGCTCCTGTTCCGCATGCCATGGTTATTCCGCTTCCTCTTTCCCAAACCCGAGTCCTTATGGTGTCAGGGGCTGTTACTTGTGCAAACTCGATATTGCATCGTTGTGGAAATGCCTTGTCCCTTTCCAGTATCTTGCCGTAATGGGCAATGTCTATAGTGTCAATGTCATCCACGAATGTTACAAAGTGAGGATTGCCCATACAAACATATATTCCTTCGAATTTTCTTTCATCTGCTTCCAGTATGTTAGTATCACTGGCAAATTGTTCCGGATTCTCAGTCTTGGGCTGGAGCATATCCACTGTCACTGATTCCACTTCCTTTCCATCCTTGATGTGGAGCTTGAGAATTTTGATGCCAGAAAGAGTCTCCAAACGTATGGTATCCTTTCGGGTCAGTCCCTTTTCGTAGAGATATTTTCCGATACAGCGACTTGCATTGCCGCACATCATTGCCTCTGAACCGTCGGCATTGAAAATTCTCATCGAGTAATCTGCTCTTCTGCCGTCTTGTGGCTTTCCGATGAGTACCAGCCCATCGCTGCCGATGCCTGTATGATAAGCGCTCCAAACAATGGCTGCTTTCTCAGGATTGGGGATATTATATAATAATGTGTCTACATAGATGTAGTCATTACCTGCCCCATGCATCTTTGTAAAATGGACTGTTTCTTTCATTTTGTCTTATATTTATCTGTTATTCTGACTATTTGTTCTGTTTCGCTTGCAAAAGTACAACAAAATGTTTTAATAGGCAAGAAAAATACTGCAAAATATCTAATATTTTACGTTTTCTTACAATCTGTAAGGAGTGAAAGCTTGTTCTCTTACGGTTTGATTGGAAATCTATGGCTTCGGTGTAAAATTACAAAATTTATATTCATGAATAGTTTCTATATGTATTGCATTCTTTTAAAAAGGTGTGCAAAGTGTTACCGATGTCACTCTTATGC
>CAVCCB010000069.1:0-10194 GCA_963600595.1 Subdoligranulum sp. APC924/74
CTGGCAAGTATGTCATCATGGCTCGTCGCCACGGCGACAAATGGTACGTGGTGGGAGTCAATGCCGAGAAGCAACCGTTGAAGAAGCGCATCACGCTCGACATGTTCCCTGCGGGCAGCCAGCTCGATGTGTATAGCGACAATGTCCAGCTCGTGGGTAGCAAGAAGCAAGTGAAGCTCGGCAAGAAACAAGTCCTGGATATCGTTATCCCCTGCAATGGTGGTGTGGTGATAGAATAAACAAATAGAATCTAATAAACGTAAAGCTGAACAAAATGAACAGATTGACATTTTTTGCATCGATGCTTATGATGGTGTGCCTGCCGATGATGGCACAGAAGAAAAGCAACAAGTCGATGGCCAAGCCAGACTCCAATTTTCAAATCTACCTCTGTTTCGGACAGTCGAACATGGAGGGCAATGCTGCGGTGGAAGACGAAGACCGCACGGGTGTAAATCCCCGGTTCATGGCGATGTATGCCGTGGATGACGATAAGGCGGGATGGAAAAAAGGTGAATGGCATACAGCCTGTCCACCTCAGGCTCGTCCTGATACAGGACTCACCCCAGTAGATTATTTTGGCAGGAAGATGGTGGACAATCTTCCTGACAGCATCAAGGTGGGAACCATCACCGTGGCTGTGGGCGGTGCCAGCATCGACCTCTTCAACAAACGGACGTACAAGGCTTATCTCAAGAAGCAGCCCGCCTGGATGAAGAACTTCGTCTCTGGCTACAACGGCAACCCATATGCCCGGCTCATCGAACTGGCAAAGATAGCACAGAAGCAAGGTGTCATCAAAGGTATTCTCCTGCACCAGGGCGAGACCGACAACGGTTCCCCAACCTGGGCGGCAAGAGTAAACACTGTGTATCATGACATTCTCAAGGATTTGAATTTGAAAGCCGAGGATGTGCCTCTGCTGGTGGGCGAAACCGTACAGAAAGACCAAGGCGGTTCATGCTGGGCGCATATCGCTGTCGTGGATAGCATTGCCAAGACCATTCCTACGGCTCATGTCATCTCCTCCAAGGGATGTCCGCAGCGAGGCGACGGCTTACACTTCGTTGCCGAGAGCTATCGTATGATGGGCAAACGTTATGCCGACATGATGCTCTCGTTGCAGGGTGTCATTCCTGATACCAACTATCCCCGTGTGGACAAAGACCGTCGTGCCTATGTCAAACTTCATGCACCAGAGGCTAAGAAAGTGGTCTTCGACATCTGTGGCAAGCAATATCCCATGAAGAAGGACTTGAATGGAGACTGGTATGGAGTGAGTGATCCTTTGGTAGTGGGCTTCCATTATTATTTTCTAAATGTGGACGGAGTGCAGGTGGTGGATCCTGCCAGCGAAACCTATTTCGGTTGTTGTCGGGAAGCAAGTGGATTGGAAGTGCCGGAAGGCGAGGAGGGCAACTACTATCGCCCCCAACAGGGTGTGGCGAAAGGACAGGTACGTTCTGTGTCTTACTATGCCGCGTCGCAGGGAAAGTTCCGCAGAGCCATGGTCTATACGCCTGCCGAGTATGAGACCAATACCACCAAGCGTTATCCTGTGCTCTATCTACAGCACGGCATGGGCGAGGACGAGACTGGGTGGAGTCATCAGGGCAATATGCAGCACATCATGGACAACCTCATTGCCGAGGGCAAGACGGTGCCGATGATCGTGGTGATGGAGAGCGGTGACGTGAAGCAGCCTTTCATCCCTCGGCCTGGTAAAAACGTGGATGAGGAACGCAATCGGTATGGTGCCTCATTCTATGATGTCATCATCAAGGACTTGATACCGATGGTGGACAAGACATTCCGTACCTATACCGATCGTGAGCACCGTGCGATGGCAGGCTTGTCATGGGGCGGTTGCCAAACCTTCAATACGGTGTTGCCCCATCTTGACAAGTTCTCTTATATGGGAACTTTTAGCGGTGCCTTGTTTGGGGTGGATGTGAAGACTTGTTTCAATGGAGTCTTTGCCGATGCGGAGAAGTTCAACAGCCAGATGCACTATATGTTCATGGGGTGTGGGTCGGAGGAAAACTTCGGTACTCCCAAGATGGCGAGGGAACTCAAGGACCTTGGCATCAAGCTCGACTATTATCAATCACAAGGTACGGCGCATGAGTGGCTCACCTGGCGCAGGTGTTTTAAGGAGTTTGTGCCTCATTTGTTTAAGAAAAGGTGATTTTCTTTCTTGTCGGTAAGTAAAACAAAGTATTTGTTACATAAAACAAAGTCATGTTGCAAAATAAATCCTAACTTTGCAACATGATTCTTTAAAGAATCGCCTGTTGCCCTTGAGGGCTACAGTTGAAGCAAACAAGACATATAAGTAACAATCTATCAAAAACAAATTAATCTATTCTCTTATGAGGAACTTAAGACAAATAGAAAAGCCGTTAGCATTGCTCTCCTTTCTCTGTTTATTCCCTGCGGGAATGTCGGCTCAGAGCATAGTAAAAGGAGTGGTGAACGACCCCAATGGGGAACCCATCATTGGTGCTACCGTCAAGGTGGCAGGAACCAAGCAGGGTGTCGTTACAGATTTGGATGGTAAGTTTACCATCGATGCAGCCCCCAACGCCACGCTTACCGTTACCTATATAGGTATGAAGCCATATACGGTAAAGGCTGAGGCAGGCAAGACTTTGACCATCACATTGAAGGATGATTCCGAGGTGTTGAATGATGTGGTGGTGATTGGTTATGGTGTACAGAAGAAGAGTGACCTGACGGGTGCTGTGGCATCCATCAAGAGCGATGACATCAAAGGACTCTCTACCACCGATGCCGGTGCTGCCCTCCAGGGTAAGGCTGCCGGTGTGCAGATCATCAATTCGGGTGGTCCCGGCGAGGCTGCCGACATTCGTATTCGTGGTTATTCTTCCAACAGCGGAAGTATCGGGCCTTTGTTGATCGTCGATGGTCTGAAGGTGGACAACATCCAATACCTGGATCCGTCCATGATCGAGTCTATGGAGGTGTTGAAGGATGCCGCCTCTGCCGCCATCTATGGTGCGCAGGCAGGCAATGGTGTGGTGATTATCACCACCAAGAATGGTGCCGCTAACGGTGGCAAGGCACAAATCTCCTATAGCAGCAAGTTTACCATCCAGTCATTGGGCAAACGTGCCGAACTCTTCGACGCAGCCGAATACATCGAGTACCACAAGTACTTGGGAGACATTGACGATGCCCTTTTGCAGAAGAATGGTTACAATGGGCAGAATACCAACTGGTATGACGAGGTGTTTGAGACTTCTCTAGCCCATCAGCACAGCCTCACCGTGCAGGCAAGCAACGGCAAGGGCCGTTTCCTCGCCAGCCTGAACATCCTCAACAATGACGGTATCGTGAAAGGTAGCAAGGATACCTACAAGCGTTTCACCGGCCAGATTAATGCCGACTACGACATCTACAAGTGGTTGAACGTGACGACCAACAACTCCTTTGAAAAATACAAGACCAAGGGCGTGACCAAGGGCTATGGCTCTTTGTTGAACTCAGTGGTGTCTATCGACCCCTTGACCCCTGCCTATATCAGCAATGTCGATGACTTGGCTCCCGGCATGAAGGCGCAGGTAGAGGCTGGTGGTGCTGTTCCTACGGACCCCGACCACAATAACGACTACTATGGTACTTCCAAGTATGTGGATGAGGCAACGGGCAACCCCCTTTACCAGATTAACCGTCGTGACAACTGGACATCCGGCTTCAATGTCCGCGGTACGGTAGCCGCCAATATCAAGCCGTTCAAGGGCTTTACCTTTACCTCTCGCTTGGGTTATCGCATCACACAGAGCAATTACCACAATTACGAGACTCCATTTTGGTTGACATCTATGGCAAACAGTACCACCTATACCATTGAGACCAATACGAACAACGGCTTGTATTACCAGTGGGAGAATTTTGCCAACTACATGAATACCTTTGGCAAGCATACGATAGGCGCCATGGTCGGTATGTCGTTTACAAAGAACCATACAGATAACAGTCACATCGGTTCCACTGGTGCCGATATTCTGTCATCCTATGAGTCAAATTTCCACTATATCGACTACTTGCTGGCAAGTGCCACCAAGAGCGTGAGCAATGCACCGAACGATGCCACGGAGTTGTCATACTTCGGTCGTTTGTCATATAGCTACGACAACCGCTACTTCATGCAGGTTAACTTCCGCCGGGATGCGTTCGATACCTCCAAGCTTTCCAAGCAGGCACGTTGGGGTAACTTCCCCTCCATTTCTGCGGGCTGGTCTATCAGCAATGAGAAGTTCTTCAAGGAAAATGTAAGCCGTGACGCTGTCTCATTCCTGAAACTCCGTGGTTCTTGGGGTCAGAACGGTAATGTCAATATCTTGAGCAACTATCGATATGCCTCTACCATAGCCCTCAACCAGAGTTTCTACCAGTACAACCCGTCTTCAGGTAACGGTGCGTTGACCTTGGGTTCCAAGCCAACAGGTCTTGCCAATCCCGACTTGAAATGGGAAACTTCTGAACAGGTGGATTTAGGTCTTGACGCACGATTCCTCAATGACCGCTTGACATTCGGACTTGACTGGTATCGCAAGACTACCAAGGACCTCCTGATAGAGATAGCTCCTCTCCCGGAAATCGGTGTGAACAAGAGTGTTGTCAATACAGGTAAGGTGCTGAATACTGGTTTAGACATCGAATTGGGATGGAGAGACCAGATCAAGGACTTCAAGTATGGTGTGTCTGTCAACGGCTCTACCCTGAAGAACGAGGTGAAGGAAGTGTCTAGTCTGGTGAGCCGCTTGACGGAAGTAGGCATCGACGGATTCAACAATCAACTCAAGCCTACGTTCGAGGCAGGACACAATGTGTGGTATTTCCGTGGTTACAAGTATGCCGGTGTAGCAGAGGACGGCAGTGCGCTCTACTACGATAAGAACGGAGAACTTACCTCTGCTCCAACAGACGAGGACAAGCAGGATTTGGGATCAGGTATTCCAAAATTCACTTACGGTATCACGCTCAATGCGGAGTATAAGGGATTTGACTTGACCGTCTTTGGAACTGGTGCTTATGGTAACAAGATCTATAACTTGATGGTGTCGGCTGACCGTCCGTTGGTCAACGGTATCGACCACTATTGGAAGAACTCCTGGAAAGAGGACAATACCAACGCCAAGTATCCTGACATGAGAAAAGTTTCCACCGACTGGAAGTTCTTCAGTTCAAGTGCTGCAGTGTTCAGCGGCTCGTACTTCAAGATCAAGCAGATTCAGTTGGGTTACACATTGCCTAAGTTTGTGACGGCGAAGGTTGGATTGTCTGATCTCCGTGTATATTGCTCTCTCGATGATTTCTTTACGTTCACCAGCTATCCTGGTGCAGACCCTGAGACTGCCTCCATGAACAGTGGCGCATCTCGTGGTTTTGATAATGGTACTTATCCAACTTCCAAGAAGGTGGTGTTTGGTATCAACGTAACATTCTAACCTTTAAACGATACAGAAATGAAGAAAATATTATTTTCAACAATATTGGCACTGGCAACTGCAGGCACCATAACTCTCACCACCTCCTGTGAGGACCAGCTTGACATAGAGCAGAAGGGTGTTACTCCTACGGAGAACTTCTATAAGACAGATGCAGATGCCGAGGCTTCCCTTGTGGCCGCCTATGAAGGCTTTATGTGTAATGTAATGGGTCGTAACCACGACGGTGGCGGTCCTGGTATCTATACGCCATTTAAGTTGATTGTCAACGAGTGCGGCGATGATGTCTTGGCTGCGGGAGCCAACTCAGGTGACAACACGTTCGGTATTATGCTGAACCAATTCTACTACGATGCAGAGGCGGAAGTGCCAAAGTATATGTACACAGGTCTTTACCTCTCGGTTTATACCTGCAATCTTGTGATTGACCATTTCGGAGAAGGCACTTCGGCAGTGCAGAAACGCTGTGTGGCAGAAGCCCGTGTGCTCCGTGCCTACGACTACTTTATGTTGGCGAATTTATGGGGAACCCCTCCGTTGGTGACTCATGTGCTGGATGCGTCGGAACTGCCTTATAACTGTGACAAGGATCCAGACAATCCCATGACTCATGAGCAACTCATAGAGTGGGTTGCGCAAGAATGTGAAGCGGCAGCCAATGACCTGGACGAGCGAAAGGGGACGGATGACAAGGACGGTGCCGTCAAGGTGACCAAGGGTTTTGCTTACGCACTTGCAGGAAAAGCCTACTTGTTTGCCGGTCAGTATGATAAGGCGAAGGTGGCGCTCAAGAAGGTCATTGACTCCGGAAAATATGCACTTGTGCCTGGCGAACAGTATGCCGACAATTTCCACATCGAGGGCGATGCCAATGCAGAGAAAGTGTTCGAGGTGAACTTTGAGTATAATGAAGGCAAGAGTAATTGGGGTGGTATGATACAGCGCTCCAGCTGGATGGAGACCAACTACTGGGATTGGCGCG
This sequence comes from Subdoligranulum sp. APC924/74, assembly GCA_963600595.1. Lineage (GTDB taxonomy): Bacteria > Bacteroidota > Bacteroidia > Bacteroidales > Bacteroidaceae > Prevotella. The sequence goes on from CAVCCB010000069.1 coordinate 6,457, forward strand.
CCGACCACTTTGTCATCTCTCCCAACAAGGTTTATTGTGGTGGCGTAGATGGATGGGGAGGCCTAGGTGTCCCCCAGTGGTTTGGAGATGAGTTTTATGCCAACGATGGCGACTCTTACCGCTTGCAGGCCACGCTCAAACATATTGACGACGCTGTCTATCACATGTCTTATGACAAGCCTGAGATTGACAACATGACCGACGAGCAGAAGAAGGTGAGTGACCAGATAGGCATCAATGACCCGACCCAGGGCCTTTATGGAAATTCTACCTGGTTGGCATTCAAGCAGATTATGAGAGCTGCTGATACCGGTGGCAAGAAGTATGGTGACAACATCCGCTTGAACAACTATCTTGTGATGAGATACGCAGAGGTGCTGCTCAACTATGCGGAAGCTTGCCTTCAGACAAACGACCCGGCAGAGGCGAAGAAGTACATCAACGAGATACAGACACGCGCAGGCTCCAAGACCGTCAGCGAAACGGTGGATATGGATGTTTTGAAACGTGAGAAATCTTACGAACTTTGGTTGGAAGGCTGCCGCTGGTTTGATATTATGCGCTGGCAGGATGCCGATGCTATCGCACGTCTGAAGAGAGCGGGTACTGATGTTCCTCACTTGTGGGACAAGGTGTTCAGGGCTCCAAAGTCTGATGACCAGAATGTGACATGGGAACATGGTACGGAGGCTGCAAGCCGTTTCTATACGACGAATACGCCAGAGACAAACTTTACCGTAGGTTTCCAGTCTGGAAAGCATGAGTATTTCCCTTATCCGCAGACTGTAAAGGACAAGAATCCTAATTTGGTACAGAATCCCGGCTGGGAATGATTTAGCATAGAGTTGAGGGCGTTTCGCAAGAAACGCCCTTTTCTTGTATTTATATGGCAGGCTTCCTTATGTCCACTCCGTTGTGACACAAATAATAAAGCATTTGATACATTGCATAAAGTGAATGTGGGAGAATTTCTGTATTTTTGTAAATGAAATAACTATCAATCAGATAATGGCTAATAACTTTAAAAATAACTGTATGAAGAGAAAGATAATATTCGCATCCTTGGTGATGATGTCAATGTCTTGTGGCTTGATGGCTCAGCAACTGCCTTACCAGAATCCTGCTCTCTCAGCTCATGAGCGAGCTGTTGACTTATGTGGACGATTAACATTGGAGGAGAAGGCATCCTTGATGCTCGATATATCACCTGCCATCCCACGACTTGGCATCAAAGGATTCCATTGGTGGAGCGAGGCTTTGCACGGCGTAGCCAACCAAGGTGACGTGACAGTATTCCCAGAACCTATAGGCATGGCGGCATCTTTCAATGATGGGCTGGTGTTTAAGGTTTTCGACGCTACATCTGATGAGATGCGCGCCAAATGGAATGATATGATGAAGAAAGGCGAGGAGGTGACCAGATTCCATGCGCTCTCAGTGTGGACTCCAAATGTCAATATCTTCCGTGACCCTCGGTGGGGACGTGGACAGGAAACATACGGAGAAGACCCCTATTTGACTTCCCGCATGGGCTGTGCCGTGGTAAGAGGATTACAAGGCCCGGAGACGGCTAAATATCGCAAACTTTGGTCTTGTGCCAAGCATTATGCCATCCATAGTGGTCCCGAGTGGGCTCGTCATACTGATAATATCACCGATGTGTCGCCTCGTGATCTTTGGGAAACTTATATGCCTGCCTTCAAGTCTTTGGTGCAGGATGCCAAGGTGAGAGAGGTGATGTGCGCCTATCAGCGATGGGATGACGAACCTTGTTGCGGAAGCACTCGATTGCTACAGCAAATATTGAGAGACGAGTGGGGATTCAAGTACCTGGTAGTTTCTGATTGTGGAGCTGTCACTGATTTCTGGGAAAACCACAAGGTGTCAAGCAATGCCAAGAATGCTGCAACTAAGGCGGTGTTGGCAGGTACGGATGTGGAATGCGGGTTCAACTATGTGTATAAGTCGGTACCTGAGGCTGTAAAGTATGGTGCATTGACCGAAACGGAAGTGGACAAGCATGTGATTCGACTATTGGAAGGGCGTTTCGACCTGGGCGAGATGGATGACAACAAAATCGTATCTTGGTCATCTATCCCTTCTTCAGTTCTCTGTAGCAAGGCTCATCGCCAGTTGTCGCTCGATATGGCTCTCCAAACGATTACCCTCCTTCAAAACAAAGACAATGTCTTGCCACTGAGTAAGAAGGAAAAGAAAATAGCCTTTATCGGTCCTAATGTGGATAATGAGCCGATGATGTGGGGCAACTACAATGGAACGCCTCGCCAAACTATCACTATCCTTGATGGCGTGAAGAATAAAATAGGGAAAAATAAAATCGTAACTTTCAAAGGTTGCGACTTGGTAAACGACAAGACGCTCGATTCTTATTATGGCCAGTGTAGCATGGATGGCAAGACTGGTTTCAAAGGAACTTTCTGGAATAATGGCAAGCGTGAAGGCAAACCTGTAACCATCACTTATGAGAAGAATCCTATCCAGGTTACGACCTATGGACAGCATTCTTTTGCTCCAAACGTTCGCCTGGAAGATTTCTCGGCAAAATATGAGACAGTGTTCCGCCCAAAGCAGTCTGGCAAGGTGCTATTGGATGTCAAAGGTTGTGGCTATTACGAGGTGTTGGTGAACGGTGAATCAAAAGCCATGCAGAGAATTTGGCGTACGACAGACTCTCGTATTGACATCGATGCTGAGGTTGGAAAGACTTACAAGATAGAAATACTCTATGCACAAATCGAAAACTATAATGCTAACCTTCAGGTAAGTATCGGCAAGGAGACACCTATAGATTATCAGGCAGCCATCAATAAGTTGAATGACTGTGGTACCGTGGTATTTGTGGGAGGTATTTCTCCTCAGTTGGAAGGCGAGGAGATGCCTGTAAACTTGCCTGGCTTCAAAGGTGGTGATCGCACGGACATAGAACTGCCTACCGTGCAACGTGGATTCCTCAAGGCATTGAAAGCTGCTGGCAAGAAAGTGGTCTTCGTGAATTGCTCAGGTTCGGCGATGGCTTTCACTCCTGAGACAGAAAGTTGTGATGCGATTCTTCAAGCTTGGTATCCTGGCCAAGAAGGAGGTGAGGCTGTGGCCCGTGTACTTTTTGGAGAATACAATCCTTCGGGTAAGTTGCCTGTTACGTTCTATCGCTCGAGCAAGCAGTTGCCTGATTTCAAGGACTACAGTATGAAGGGCAGAACTTATCGCTATATGAATGATGCCCTTTTTCCGTTTGGTTATGGCTTGAGCTATACATCTTTTAATATAGGTGACGCTAAGTTGTCGAGTTCTACCCTCAAGAAAGGAGATACCATCAAACTGACTATTCCAGTGAGCAATGTGGGTAAAGCCGATGGCACCGAGGTCGTGCAGGTATATGTGAAGGATCCAACCGATACTGATGGACCTTTGAAGTCGCTCAAGGCTTATCAGAGGATAAACGTCAAGGCGGGTCAGACAGCTGAGGCTGTCATTGCCCTCGACAGCAAAAACTTCGAACTCTTTGATGCGGCAACCAATACCGTTCGTGCCAAGGCTGGAAGCTACGAGATCTTCTATGGCAATAGTTCTGCCGACAAAGACTTGAAGAAAGTGAGTGTTGCATTTCAGTATTGATCAGACTGTATTTATATGATTATTAATAGTAGAATGTTGAGGTTGGCTTGTTTGGCGGTTTCCCTTTTTGGCTTTTCCACACTGAAGGCTCAAAAGGAGAAA
>CAVCCB010000070.1:0-9727 GCA_963600595.1 Subdoligranulum sp. APC924/74
CCATTCGCTCGACCCCTCGTCGCGCAAGTTCCCCTATGAAGTGAAAATCAAGTAAAAAAGATATAGATGATGTTGAAATATAAAGGAATTGTTGCCGCGTCGCTTGCCCTGATGACGGCGATGCCGATGCACGCACAGGACAACAAGGGATATGTGGGCGACGAGAACCTGCGCATCCCTGAGTGTAAGATTACAGCTCCTCCCAAGGAGCTGCATCTGGACAAGTTCTATAAGAAATATGTGGACGTGAACGGCATCCCCATCGTCACCTCCTGGCGAGTGCCCGACTCCTGTATCGTGGCAGCCCACCATACCCTCTACGCCATGACCTGTATGTTGAAGCCGGATGTGCTGGAGGCGATGAAGAAGCACGGCACCCGTGTTGCCATCATGGCACGCTACGAGGGAGAGACCGACATCCCCGAGCATCGCTACATGGCAAAAGATACCTCTATCAATATGGACATCCGTGCCCGTGGTTTCGAGGGAACGATGGAGATTCCCGTCACCACCTGTGCCGAGGAGAACATCCTTGCCTATCAGATAGACAAGTATCATGCCGAGGATATCCTCATCCATGAGTTTGCCCATTCCATCCATCTCATCGGCATCCATCAGGTGGACCCCACCTTCAACGACAAGCTCGTCAAGCTCTACGAGAACGTCAAGGCTCGCGGCATCTATGCCAACACCTACCGCCTGGAGAACCCCCAGGAGTATTTCGGCGAGGCAGTGCAGGACTGGTTTAATGTGAATGCCGAGTCGCCCCGTGCCGACGGCAAGCACAATTGGATCAACACCCGTGAGGAGTTGCAGGCGATGGATCCCGATATGTATAACCTCCTCTCGCAATATTTCCCTGCCACCACCTTGCAGATCAGCCGTCACAAGAAGCAGAACCTCTATACCTGTGATGAGGCTGACATCCAGAAGGCTAAGGAGTTCACCTTCACCGGGCAGAAGCAGAAGGTGGAGGAGGGCTATATGCCTTTCCGCGGCTATCAGGTATATTACCGCATCGTAGGCGAACGGCAGGAGGGCAAGGCTCCCATCATCCTCTTGCATGGCGGACCGGGCAGCACCCACAACTACTTCGAGGTGCTCGACCAGATTGCGGAGACAGGCCACCAGGTCATCATGTACGACCAGTTGGGCTGTGGCAAGTCTTACGTGGAGGGACATCCCGAACTTTGGAAGACGGAGACATGGGTGGACGAGTTGGATGCGCTCCGTAAGCATCTCCATCTCGACCAGGTTCACTTGCTCGGTCAGTCGTGGGGCGGTATGCTGGCGTTGGCATACGTCTGCGAGCGCCATCCCCAGGGCATCCGTTCCCTCATCCTCTCCAGCACCAACCCCTCCGCCTCGATGTGGGTGAAGGAGCAGCACCGCATGGTGAAGTACCTGCCCGAGAAGGAACAAAAGGCAATTGCCAAGGCTGAGGCAACAGGCAATTTCGAGGACAAGGCATACAAGAAAGCCATCGCCCACTACATGGAGCAACGTTGCGCCGCCCCCGTCACGGCAGATTCGCCTGAGTGTCTGAGGAGAGAGAAGAAGGCAGGTACCCTGGCTTACATCTACGGATGGGGTCCCAACGAACTGAATGCCACGGGCGACCTGAAGGACTTCGAGTACCTGGACAAGATGAAGAGTATCGACCTCCCCACGCTGGTAATCAGCGGCAGCGACGACCTCTGTTCGCCCGCCATCGCCAAGGCGATGACCGATGCCCTGCCCAACGGCAAATGGGAACTCTTCGTGGGCAGCCGCCACATGCCATTCGTGGAAGACCACGACCATTACTGCAAGGTGTTGGCGGAGTGGTTGATGACACACAAGTAGCAGAATGATAAAAAAGAGCCATGAAAACTTGGCTCTTATCCGATAATTTCGTATTTTTGCAAAGTCTTAGCTAATGAAGGCTTTGCGAGAATACGATTTTTTGATTTTAAAACCATAACAAATGAAGAAAATAGCAATCATGATGGCTGCCGTACTGGCTACGGCTATGCTGGGATTTGCTGCGACGGGCACGAAGGAACACACGGTCTCCCTCACCCGTACTATTACGACTAACAACGGATTGCCCAACAATGCTGTGAGGGGTATCGTGCAGGACAAGAACGGATTCCTCTGGTTCGGCACCGACAACGGACTGTGCCGCTATGACGGCTACAGGGTGCAGACCTTCAGCAATGCCCGCATGAAGTTCGACCAATACGTCAGTGCCCTCTCCACTTGCGACGAGGGAATGCTGGTGGGAGCGGCATGGGGAGCGTATCTCTTTACCTTTGACAAGGAAAAATTCCAGAACATAGACGAGAAGATTACCTCTCAGGTGGCTGGGTTCACGCAGGATGATGACAAGAACGTGTGGATCTCTACCAACGGTCAGGGACTCTTTCGGTATAATCTGAAATCGCACGAGTGCAAGAATTTCCCGATGAAAGCCTTCGGGGGGAGAGTGGCAAGTACCTTGGTGGATGTCAATAACCAGGTGTGGGCACTCAGCAACTCTGTCAAGGGTGGACTCTACCGGCTCAACAAGTCGAATGACACCTTCGAACCTTTCCCTCTCAAGGACAAGAACTTGCAGCTCGTGGGCATGGCGATGGCGGCTTGTCAGGACGGAAGTATCCTGGTGGGCACCTGGGACAAGGGACTTTATCGGGTGGATGTGGACGGCAGTGCGGAGCTCCTGCTCAGCGAAACGCTTACCAATGCCGTGAACCATATCCATACCCTCTACAATGACCGCGGTCTCTATATATTGATAGGCAGCGATGACGGTATGGTGGAGTATGACATCCAGAAGAAGACATGGCGCATGCTCTCGGCGGTGAACGATCCGGGACGGAGTTCCATGGAGCGGTTTGTATACAGCATCGCTTCCGACCGTGAGGGCGGTCTCTGGGTAGGAACCTTTTACGGAGGTGTCACTTATCAGCCCTCCAACAACTTCAAAAACCGTTTTGCGGCTTACCGCGCCGGCGATAAGAACCTGACAGGAAACGTGGTGGGACGTTTCTGCGAGGATGACGCCCATCGCATCTGGGTGGCGACGGATGACGGAGGTCTCAACTGCTACGACCCCATCAAGGACGTGTTCGTGGACTATCCCGGCCGCTCTGCCCTGAACAAGCTCAATGTGCATGGACTCTATGCCGATGGTGGCAGTCTCTGGGTGGGAACATACGGCAGCGGCATTATCAAGCTGAATCTTGCCACGGGTGCCCAGCAGACCTATCAGTTGGACGGCAGACCTTCGGGCAGCAGTTGCTATTGTCTGTACCGTGACAGCAAGCGCCGCCTCTGGGCAACCTCCATGGACGGCGTCGGCATGATGGATGAGAAGACGGGTGCGTTCAAGACGGTCAAGTCGTTCAAGAGCGTGACCATAGACATCGCCGAGGACGGGAAAGGCAACCTTTGGTTTGCCACCCAGGGCAACGGCCTCTGGTGCTTGCGTGGTGCCGACAAGACATGGAAGCAGTATGTGAACATCGACAATGACACCACCAGCCTCCCCAGCAACCAGGTGAACTGTCTGCACCAGGGTCCCAAGGGCGAGTGTTTTGTGGCTACCGACCGGGGCGTATGCGAGTTCCTGCCCAAGACGGGCACGTTCCGCCGCATCCTGTTCAACGCTCCTTCCGAGGATGTAGCGAGCATCCTCTTCAACCAGGAAGATATGTGGCTCTCCACGGGCAAGGGCATCGTGAAGCTCGTGCCGGGAGAGGAACCCGTGGTGTTCAACCTCAGTGACGGACTGACGAGCGACCACTTCCTGCCCAATGCCGGACTGATGGCTTCCAACGGGCGCATCTATTTCGGTACCGCCTTCGGCTTCAACTGTTTCGATCCCTATAAGATCAATATCAACAAGGTGGCTCCGCCTGTGGCGATCACCTCCCTCGAAATCTTCAACCGTCATGTGGAGGTGGGTTCTGAGAAGTTGCCCGAGTCGCTCGGCCACATCGAGCAGGTGACCCTCTCCCATAATGACAATATGTTCAACATCTCCTTCGCCGCCCTCAGCTATGTGTCGCCCGAGAAGAACCTATACTGCTACAAGATGGAGGGATTCGACAAGGACTGGGTCACCACCAACGACCACCGCATCACCTACACCAACCTGCCCTACGGCACCTACACCTTCCGTGTGAAGGCTGCCAACAACGACGGTGTGTGGTCGCAGGGAGAGGCGCAGCTCAAGATAGAGGTGAGACCGCCCTTCTGGTGGTCGTTGCCCGCCAAGATATTCTATCTGCTTCTCGTGGGCTTCTTCATCTATATGTATACCCAGGCGAGGCTGAAGCGTGAGAAGCGCCATCACCTGAGAGAACTGGAGCAGTTGGCGGAGAAGAAGGAGCAGGAGATGCGCGATGCCCGTCTCCAGTTCTTTACTATGATTGCCCACGAGATACGCACCCCGGTGTCGCTCATCATCGGTCCGTTGGAGAGTCTGAAGGAACAATGGAAGGAGGTGAGCCGACAGCTCACCGAGTCGGAGCCGATGACACAGGCGCTGGAGGTTATCGACCGCAATGCCCAGCGACTCCTTTTGCTCGTCAACCAGTTGCTCGACTTCAACAAGGTGCAGCAACGGGGCATGCAGGTGCATTTCCGCTTGCAGAACATCTCGAAGATGATGCACGCTGTGGCGGAACGCTTCGAACCTACGCTCACCCAGAAGGGGGCAAGGCTGGAGGTGGAATATCCCGCCGATGACTTTGCCGCCGTCATCGACAACGAGGCGATTACCAAGGTTATCAGCAATCTGATGACCAATGCCAGCAAGTATACCCGCGACTTTGTGCGCCTGTCTTGCAAGCCCTTGGAGGATGGCACCCATTTCTGCATCCAGGTGGAGGACAACGGTATGGGTGTGAGTGCCGATGAGCAGGACAAGATTTTCACTGCGTTCTATCAGGCTCGTGACAACAAGCCGGGAACGGGTATCGGACTGAACATCGTCAAGAACCTGGTGGATGCCCATCACGGTAGGGTAGAGGTGCAGTCGGAAGTGGGCAAGGGTGCCACGTTTATCGTTACTCTCCCCATCGACCAACCCGATGTCGTCGTGGACGAACCCAACAACGATGCCGTGAAGATGGTACTCGACCAGGAGGAATTGGGCGAGCAGCCCGAGACACCGGAGGCAGAGACTACGGAGGAGGCTGAGGCTGAAGCCACGTCCAAGCCTAAGGAGCAGACTTTGCCCCTCATGCTCGTGGTGGAGGATGATGAGGATATGCGCAACTTCATCAAGGCACATTTCGCCAAGCAATACCGGGTGTTCACCGCAGAGAATGGCAAGTTGGCGCTGCAGGTGTTGCAGAAGCACAAGGTGAGCATGGTGGTGAGCGACTGGATGATGCCTGAGATGGACGGAACGGAGTTCTGCCGTCGTATGCGCCAGAACCCCGAGACCAGTCACCTGCCCTTCATCATGCTCACCGCCAAGACTGACGAGGCGAGCAAGGCGGAGAGTATCAACTGTGGTGCGGACGTATACATCGAGAAACCTTTCTCCATGAAGTACCTGGAGGCGAGCGTGAACCATCTGATAGAAATGCGCACTCTGCTGAAGCAGAAGTTCTCCCATACGCCTCTGCAACCCATTGCCGACATCGCTCCCAGTCCGGTGGACAACACCTTCCTGGAGGATATGACCAAGGTGATAGAGGACAACATCACCAATCCCGACCTCAACGTGGCGTTCCTTGCCGGCAAGTTGGGCATGAGCCGCAGCTCGCTCTTCAGCAAGGTGCGCGGACTTGCCGACATCACGCCCAATGAAATGATACAGCTGGTGAGGTTGAAGAAGGGTGCCCGTCTGCTGAGGCAGGGCAATTACCGGGTGAGCGAAGTGAGCTATATGGTGGGATTCAGCAGTCCGAGCTACTTTGCCAAGTGCTTCCAGAAGCAGTTTGGCATGAAGCCCCTCGACTTCGCTTCGGGTGAGAAATAAAAAAAAGGGTGTAGTGTCGATAAAAGTACACTACACCCGAATGATTATGTTATGCGAAAAACTGGGGGGACATTATTCAGGGACACAGCGGACGGAGGCGGCATCACCACGGTTGGTCGAAGCATTGGCGTCTTTTCCACTATTATTGTCACTTACGTTGAAGTAAATGCCATAAGCAAGATTATGTGACGTATCAGTTGTGTTAGGATTTGAACTCCACACAAAGCCACTTGCCTGTTCATTGTTGTAGGTGGCATCTGCTTCTGCCTTGCAATGTAGATAGCCGGAGGCTGCAAACCAGTTTCCGTTATATACCCAACCTTTGAGGGTTGACTCTTTCCAGATAAAGGAACCGACAGCACCGCTGTTGATGACAGTAGACAGTTCTGACTCTGTTGGCAATCTCCATCCGTCTTCTTCTTGACACCCACAACGATGTTGCCACGGTAGGCGTTGCGGAGCTGAATATAGAGGGTCTTGCCTTTGCCGCTGTACGTATCATCGGAAGTCTTTGCTCCGTCTGTCAAGTCATAGAAGTCGATAGCACGCTTTTGGGTGTAGCCATCAGGCTTCGATGGTGTTCCGCCCGTTTCCCATTCATAGTTCGTGATATCCTGCCAAATGACTTCGGCAGTCCACTCTGTATCGTCGGTGATAGGATCAGAATCCATTTGGTCGGTACCAGCTGCTGCTGATGTCCAGAAAGCATTAGGCTTGGATGCGATGTTAATGGCATACACCTTGCCGGGGGAGTTCATGATGAGGCAGTTTGCCTCGGTGGGAGTGGTGCTGATGTCGGGATTGACGATGTATTTCTCGCTGTTGTTCCATTCGGTGACATCTACTGCCACAGCGATTTCCTTGCCGGAGATGATTGGGTTGCCTTCCGAGTCCTGTCCTGCGCCCGCAGTGAAGTCGAGGGTGTAGGTGTAGTGCTTGCCCTGCTCCCACTTGGTGTCGATGCCGACGTATGCCCAGCCGGTGTAGGTAGCACCATTGTACTCGCTATCACCACTCTTCATGGTGATGGTTACATTGAGGGCAATGTAATGGCCTGCGGAATACTTGGACTTATTATTGTCTGTTCCCTTTGCGCACTGCTGTGGAATCAGCATGAAGGGTGCGTTGGCGTCTACATTTGCTGCGGTGCTGTTAAGAGTAATAGCATTTGTGTAATCTGTCTCGTAAGAGCCAGTTTCCGTAGCACTTTCTCCCCATGTACCATCGCTTGTTGTGCTTGCGGTAGGGAATGTAAATGTATTTTTATTGATGATATTCCCCAATTTCACACCCTTTACTTCCACCTTGTAAGCTGAGTTGCCATTCATGGCTTTCACGCTGATCTCAGACAGCGCGTGCTTGAAGGTAAGGGTGATGCCATTTTCTCCATTGCTTGTCTTATTGCCAGTGACAGCGGCATAGATGAGGTCTTCCTGCTTGGAGGCATCGGCTTTGCTGCCTTCTGATTCAGAACCAGTTGCTGGCGAGAAGTCTTCAATCTTTTGGTCTGTTTTGTTGATAGTAACACCAGTAAGTGCAGTCTGCTCTGATTTATGTCCATACGCATAGGCATAGAAATTCAAGGTCTCGCTTACAGGCCAGAAATAGGTTTCACCAGCTGGGCTGCTCCATTTTTGGTTTGCATACGTATATTTCACGTTCTTCATGTAGTTCTCTTTCTCTGAAACGAATGAAGACACATAGAAGCAGCTGCTTTGCAGGTTATTGGTAGTTGTCTCCTCCGCACGGCTCTTCAGCCCCATGCTTGCGTTGAAGTTTATTTCGCTCTTGGCGGCTTGGCTGCTTTGCAACTCGTCTTGAGAGCAGGATGTGGCCAGGGTCATTGCGGCTAAGGCTACGTAGAAAATGTTAGTCTTTCTCATAAAATTACTTATTAAATGAATACTTATTTTTATATCTTTATAGCGAATTTGCTGATTTACATAGGTATCGGTACATCAATGTTGTCCCAGTCGTTGACGTCGGGATGGATGCCGCCGTTGCTTCCGCCCGACTTCTTGGGGACGGGCAGGTGGGCGATGGTGATGTATACATCGTAGCTGTCGCCCGCTGCCTCCACTTGCTGCGTCACGTCGTACAGATACTGCCACTTGGAGCCGTCGGTCAGCACGGCATAGAACAGCAGATAGTTGGGCGTGTCAGCCACCTGACTGTCGCCGTAGCTCTGGAATGTTCCCGTGAGGGTGCTGTCGGCAGGCATCGACCACCGCTGGTCTTCCGCTCCCTCAGCCCTCGGCATCTCGCTTGCCGGGATGGCAGTGGCACCCACCGTGGTGGCGTTCATCGAGGTCACCTCCAGGGTGTTCTCACCCTCCAGTTCCTTGAAGTAGGTGTTCTTGGCATCTGAACCGAAGGCGAGGATGGTATAGCTCACGCCCGCCTTTGCCTGGGTCACGCCGCCGTCCTTGCCTGCGAACTCCCTCTTCAGCACACTCTCTCCCGGTGTGCGGGGGTAGAGGTACACCATCATCGAGGATGGGTTGGCGTCGGGGTTGTCCGTCCAGTCGAAGGTCACCTGTATCTTGGGCACGTGGTTGTGGTCGTAGCACAGTTCCTTCTGTTGGCAGCTCGCCAGGAGCAGGGTGATAAGGGCGAAGAAAAACAGTCTCATGGCTGCACTCCTCCTTCCTTGGTAGCCTTGTCCTTCCATAGCTGGAAGGCGAGGGTAACGTCCGCCTTCACGGGACCAAACCATTTCCGGGTGCGGGTCTCCTGCCACACATAGTGGTTGTCTATCGGGTCATACACCTTGTAGGTGCCGCCGAAGTAGCCTACCGCCAGGGCGAGGTCGAGGCTCAGCCGCCGGGCGATGGGGAAGGAGTAACCGTATTCCGCGCCTATCGTATAGGAGAAGTCGGACATGTATCCGCGCTGTCCCCTTTCCACGTCATACATACCCATCTGGCTCACCACGCCGAGGTGATGACCAGTAAGGGTCTTTCTCGCAGTCTGCTTGCCGAAGTATTTCCTCAGGTCGATTCCTCCGCCGTAGCTCCTCCAGTACTTGTGGGATGGGTTGGAGCTCCACCAGGTATACCAGTATCCCAGTGCGATGGAGTAGTTGCGCCCCAGGTGCATCTCGGCGGAAATGTTGGGCACGACCAATGCGTCATAGAGCAGGTTGGTCTTGAGCTGTATCTCCTGTGCCTGTGCATTGCCGATTGCGAGCAGTCCTGAAAAGAAGATGCCAACGATGTTGGCTAAGACATATATAATATGATTCTTTTTACTCATTACCTTTTCATTTATCTTACTTATTCAGGTTTGAGTAATCGCTGTTTTTTTTCGTAGTGGGGGCAAAGATAAAACTTTTTAAGCAAACCGCCAAGAAGTAGGGGGGTAAGAAAAATTAACAAAAAGGGCGAATTTCCGCCACTTCCGCCACTCCGCCATCCGCCATTTGTACATTGAAAGTGATGCACAGTGTTTCAGTCTGTTTCATTCTAATTTTTGAAACAAACAACACTTAATATATTGATATATAGATATTTATGTTGTTTTACCCTGAAACAAGCAAATGCTATTGAAACAACCGTTTGTTTCAGCTCTGAAACAATATAACTGTTTGTAATACAGATACTTCTATGGATTTTGTTTCAGTTTGGAAATGAAACAGACTGAAACACCGTGTTTCACTTTTTTCGATGCATATGGCGGATGGCGGAGTGGCGGAAGTGGCGGAAACTTTCCATGAGTACCCAGTTTTCGAGTCATAAGTATCATGTTTAC